>PFTO01000141.1 GCA_002789615.1 Acidobacteria bacterium CG_4_9_14_3_um_filter_49_7
AACTGATTCTCGTGCTCACATTGCTGCTGTCGATTGTACAATTGGTTGTGACGATCATTGAAATGGGAGGATGATGTGAAACAGGGATTGATACTCGTTGATATTCAGAATGACTACTTTCCAGGCGGAAAAATGGAACTGGTTAACATGGAGAAGGCGGCGGAAAATGCCCGGCGTCTGTTGCAGCGGTTCAGATCTGACGGGGAACCGGTTTTCCACATCCAGCACATTGCGGCACGGCCGGGTGCCACTTTTTTTCTTCCGAATACCACGGGAGCAGAAACTCACGCGCTGGTGAAACCCGAGGCAGGCGAAGTCTTGATACAGAAACACTTTCCCAACAGCTTCCGGGATACTACGCTGCTTGGTGAGATTCACAAACATGACATTGATACACTTGTTATCTGTGGTGCGATGAGCCATATGTGCATTGATGCGACGACCCGTGCGGCATTCGATCTCGGCTTCACTTGTATTGTGGTTGAAGATGCCTGCACCACCCGTGACCTCGTGTTTAACGGAAAAACAGTTGAAGCTTCCCAGGTCCATGGGTCGTTTATGGCAGCCTTGTCCGGCACCTATGCTGAGGTGATGAAGACTGATGACGTTTGATCAGAGGAAAATGTCATTGCGCAGTGATTTCACCAGACCGGCCCGGTATGCGGCCCGGTAAAGATGGCGGACGGCTTTCTGACCGGCGTCACCCAGGGAAATGGAGAAGTCATTCACGTAAAGGTCGATGTGAGCATCAATAACATCCTGATCCAGTTCTTTCGCATGTTTTCGAATAAACGGGTAGGCGTCCCCGCGGTTGGAGAACGCATGCTCCACAGATGATTTCAGTGCTCTCTCAAATTCAGTCCCCACATCGACAGCCATATCCCGCTTGATGGCGATGCAGCCCAGGGGAATGGGATGCCCGGTAGTTCCCTCCCACCATTCCCCGAGATCCACCAGTTTTTGGAGACCTCTCAATTGATAGGTAAACCGGGTTTCATGGATGATGACTCCCGCGTCAACGTCTCCTGTGATGATGGCCTGCTCAATTTCGGAAAAGAGCATTGGCACCAGCTTGGTACATTTCGGACAGTAAGTTTTGAATAACAGGAACGCCGTCGTGTTTAATCCGGGAACAGCCACACGCATGTTCTTGAGTTCGTCCTCCGGAATAGGTCGTCTGGAGATAATCACCGGGCCGCAACCCCTTCCCAAGGCGGCACCTGAGTTGAGCATGACGTACTGATCCGCCAGTTGAAAGTAGGCAAAGAAGGAGAGTTTGGTGATATCGGTTTCACCGGCAAATGCCCACTGATTGAGTTCTTCAATGTCGCCGATACGGACACCCAGCGGCCAGGCCACCGGTACGGCGCCGGAGACAATGGCATTGAACATGAACGTGTCATTGGGGCAGGAAGAGAACGCAAGTTCCAAAGGCATGTCAAGCCTCCAGGTAGTCAAGGACAGCGCTGGTTGCGGCCACTAAAGCGGGTTCAATTTGCCAGTTCTTCTTATCATATGGTCCGACGAAGTTGGAGATGCCGCGAATTTCTGTGAACATGATGTCATTTACGGTGCAGACGTGGCAGAGGGCAGCACCTTCCATGGATTCACAGAGCGGTTGAAACTGTCTGTTGCGCTGGCGATACAGCTCGGATGAGGACGTGCATGAAGAAACTGTCACAAAACGTCCACAGTGGACCGGCAGGTCCGTTTGCGCACTGAGTTTTTCCTGTACAGTCCTTCCCTCCGGAATTGGAAATGTGTCGAAATAGGGTTTGTCTTTTTTGAGAAACAAGGGAAATCCCAGGTCGGCAATGGTGAGGAAACGGTCTTCTGTCTGGACACCTTCATCCGCGTAGATTTCTTCGTCTGCAACAGCGACATCACCGATCTTGACCGTATCGTTCGGATAGGCTCCCGCAATGCCGGTATTGATGACCTGCTCCGGGCAACCGTAGGTGTGAATATATTTTTCAAGAAACAGGGCACTGTTTGTTTTCCCGATACCAGTGATCAGAACGGAAAAAAACGGGGGGTTTGTACGCCGGTACACCAGTGCGGACTCCAGATTGTCTCTGGCAAAATCCGTTTCAAAGCCCAGAAACAGGGATCGTGCTTCCAGCAACGTTGCGCACACAATCAAGGGTGTCACTGTTCTGTGTCTTCCAGCTTCTGGATCATCTCGGTTGTGGAATGATCTTTGGGATCCCCGACTATCATGACGCGACCGCCCAGCTCTTTCATGATATGGCGTTCAGGGACGGTGTCGGGTGTGTAGTCAGTGCCTTTGAACTGAATATCCGGTTTCAGTATTCTCAAGGTCTGTTCCACCGTATCTTCACCAAAGAAAGTGACAAAATCGACTACCTGCAAAGCGGCTACCAGCTCCATCCGCTCCGAAAGGGGGATCAGCGGACGACCCGATCCCTTAAGGCGGTGTACTGATTGGTCGTCGTTCACAGCTACAACCAGAATGTCACAATAAGCCCGGGCATCCTGAAGGTAGCGTAGGTGTCCCACGTGGAGGATATCGAAGCAGCCGTTGGCGAAACCCACTGTTAGGTTGTCCGGGCTGGACGACTCAAGCAAATGAGAAAGTTGTTCCCTGGGGTAAATTTTCTGCATCTAATGCCTCTCGAAGTTCAGTTTGTGTAACTGCATAAGTTCCCTTCTGCATGACGGAGATCCCGCCGCTTATGGTTGCCAGAACTGCCGCTTCTTCCGGATCCAACCTGTAGGCAACTGCCAGCGCGAATGCTGCCATAACGCTGTCGCCTGCACCGGATACATCCACCGGTTCAGGGGAGCCGTAGATGGGGAAAGCTGTATAACTCTTGTCCCCTTTGCGATGAACAACCATCCCCTTGCTGCCACGTGTCAGCAGTATCAGGCGGCAGTCTGCCCATCGGGTGAGGGCTTCCAATGCTTCCAGCAGATCTTCCCCGTTTTCCGGAATGGGTTTGCCAAATGCCTCGGCCGCTTCCTCCTCGTTGGGAGTGATGGCTTCCGCGTGTTTGAATGCGGTTACCCGGTACCGGGAATCCACAAATACCGGAATGCCCCGTTCCATTGCCTCGGGAATCAGCCGTTCGGTATTGAACGGTGTCACTGTGTTATAGCCGTAGTCACTGATAATAACGGCATCCACTTCGTCCAGTACGGTTCTTGCAACCCTCAGGAGTTGAAACCGATGGATTTCACTTTCCCTGTCCACCCGAAGCATGTGCTGCTTAGCCCGGTGGATGCCCCCGGCCAGGATTCGGGTCTTTTTCATGGTGTGAACGCGGCGGGATTTCTGCAGGCAGCGCAGATCCATGCCGCTGTTCCAGAAACGGTCGGCAATATGGGTTCCGTCCTCATCCCGTCCCACAATTCCTGCTGGAAACGGCGTGGCACCGAGGGAAAGCACATTTGTGGCAGTATTCCCTGCGCATCCGGGAAACCGTTCACTGTGCTCATATCGGCAGATAAAAACCGGTGCTTCCCGTGAAACCCGGTCAATTTCCGTGTACATGAATTCATCCAGAACAATGTCACCGGCGACAAGGACTTTCATTTCTGAAAATCTGGTGACGGCTGTTTTCAGTTTTTCAATATCCATTTCACCGCCTCCAATATGTTTTCTGCGACATGATCAGGTTGTACCTGCCAGTTATCCGATTGGTAGGTAAGCTCTCCTCTGCCGTAACCGGTGAGGACGAGAACGCCTGCCATTCCATTGGCTTTTGCCATTTCCACATCGGATATCTTATCCCCCACCATCACGGACCGGGACAGGTCAATATTGTGCTTTTCCGCTGCCTTCAACAGCATACCGGGTTTTGGTTTCCGGCACTCACAATCTCTGCGGTAGGGCGGTTCCCCAGCTGTCGGATGATGGGGGCAGTAGAAAATGTCATCCAGTTTTGCGCCGCCCGTTGCCAGGATCGATTCCATCCGTTGATGCACCTCTTTCACCAGCTCCTCCGTAAAATAGCCCCTCGCGACGCCTGCCTGGTTGGTTACCACAATGGCAAGCCAGATCGAACGGTTGATGAGTTGAACCGCTTCAGCGCTGAACGCATAGGGCCGCATCCGGGAAAGGTCATTGATGTATCCTACTTCATGGCTGAGGGTGCCATCTCTGTCCATAAATATTGCCCGTTTCTTCTCCATGAGGGTATTGTAGCATGTTCCGTGCAGTGCGAAGCACCGCAGGTTGAGGTTGAGTGAATAAAGAAGTGTTCTGTGCGCCTGCGGCGCCTGTGTTCCGTGTTTTGAAAGAAGGAAAAAAGAAGGGAAAAGAACTGATATGCAATGATAAGTTTCCGTGACAGTTCCAGTTTCTTTGTCTTTTCTGTCAGAACACAGAACACGGATCACAGAACACTTCTTTATTCACTCAACCTCAACCTTGCTTTCTACTTGACCTTTTCTCTTTTCTTTGTCCAGTCCTACGGTGATTTCTCCCCGCTCGGCAGTGGTGAGGATGGGAACTCCGGCGAAAAGGTGGAGGAAGGCGGGGGAGGGGAAGTGAAAGCGGTTGTGGCGACCGCAGCAGACAATGACAAGGGATGGGGAGATGGCTGGTTCCAGTCCCGGGATAGCTGCGTGGCGGCTGCCGTGGTGGGGTGCAAGCAGGATGTCTGTATGGGGCAGTTGAGGGACCAGCTCGGTTAGTTCTTCTCCGTCAAGGTCACCGGGGAAGAGAATGGATGTGTTTTTCGCGTCCACTTTTATGACCAGTGACCGGTCATTGGTACGGCCCTTTCCCCGGATTGCCTGTTCAGGATGAAAAACGGACAGCCGGATTCCCGGAAGGTGGAGCTTCGGGGTTCCGTTCCGTGACAGAAGACGCAGCGGAACATTGTTTCTGGCCAATGCTGAGAAGTCCCGGTTGAACGTGAGAGACTGGCCATCAAGGTACGGTGCGTAAACCATTCCCACGGGAAAATTATCGGCTAAATCGGCGAGGCCTCCGGCGTGGTCACTGTCGAAGTGACTGAGAAATATTGCATCAATTTTACGGATTCCGATGGATTGCAGCCAGGGGATCAGTGAGAGACGACCTTCCCAGACTCCAGCAGTATCAAATAGATAAGTTTCTCCCTGGGTTTGTAGAAGAATGGCCTGGGACTGGCCGGTATCAGGGATTCGAAGGCATTCAGGGCTTGGTCTCCAAGTCATGGAGACGATGAGTGTTATTGCCAGAACGGATGCGAGGATACCAAACCCCCGCCGTTTATTGTGAAGAAGAAGGGCCGCGGCAGCGGCGGCAAAGAGCAGAACAATGAAGGGTAGCGGCGCCCAGACGGTGAGGGTGTGGGGAGAAATCCGGTCGGTGAGGGTTCCAAGGAGTGAGACAGCCATGTCAAGCAGGAAAGCGAAGGGTAACCCGATGGCTGTGAGGAAGAAAAGATAGAAGATTATGATGACCAGGGGAGTGACAGCCAGATTAACAAGCACGGAAATGGGTGCCAGACGGTGAAAAAACAGAAAGAGCACCGGTGATGCTGCAAGAAGCGCGACGACGGGAATTTTCAGCCAGGCCTGCCACCATCTGTCGGTTCGGGAAATGGCGGTTACAATGGCTCCGGCTACAAGAAAGCTCAGGAGGAATCCCGGGTCTGCCACCTGGAAGGGGTTCCAGATGAGGAGCAGAAGACCGGCGATTCCCACCGCATCGGTGGGGTTGACTTCAATCTCTCCGGCCCGGAATAGAAGAAAAATGAATATCATCCACCATGCTCGAAGTCCTGATGGAGAAAAGCCGGTGACGGGAAGCATCAGGGTGACAATGGCCAGTGCGGCCCATTTTCGGGTGCGGGGGCGGATCGGCAGGAGGAGCAGGAGCAGATAAGCCGCGGAAAAGAGAATACCGAAATGGAAACCCGACACGACAAACAGGTGGTAAATACCCAGGTCCCGGACTTTTTCTACGAAGGAATCCGGAAGCGCATTCCGATCTCCCGCAATCATGCCCCGGAGTATTCGCCGATTCAGCGGGGAAACCGGGATTTCAAACGGGTCCAGTTTCTCAAGAGTCCGGGAAAGGAAGGTGGAGGTTCCGGTAATCATTCGATGGTCCGGTACTGTCACGGAGAAAAGGCGATGCCGGCTGAGATAAAACCATGTTCGATCCGTTCCGGTGTTCCGGTACACCTGGTGTTTTCGGAATTTTCCAGTGACATTGACGAGGCTTCCCGGCGTGAGGCGTGCTGGGAACTCCGTGCCGGAAATAGTGAATCTCATTGTTCGGGGGAATGCCAGTCTCCGGCCGTGATAATTCCGCAGCGTGGCGAACAGGAGGGTGCCGGAGACGAAGCGATCTTCCTTTTGAATGTCATGAAGGATACCGGTAGCGGTAACGGGGGAGCCGACGATGGTTGATAGATGTCGGGCCTGAAAGGTTCGGATGGCGAAGGAACCTGTTATCAGACTGCCGATGATGAGCAGAACAATGGCATTTCGACGCAGTTTTGGCACAAAAAGTGCCGGAATACAGGCTATGAGGAAAATGAATAAAAAAACCGGATCACCGATGAGAAGAAGAGAAAAAAGCAGAAAGAAGAGAAAAACAGCGATGCCCCGGTCTGACAACATCAGGTGAGGTAGTACTTACTTTGAATGTACCAGTTGTACGCCCGGCGGGTCAGTACATTAATGACGGATGCAGCCGGTACGGCCGCAAGAATTCCCACAAATCCGAAGTAGTGACCTCCCAGCAGAATTGCGACAATCACAGTGACGGGATGTAATCCTACTTGCTGACCCACGACACGGGGAGAAATGACGGTCCCTTCCAGTATCTGAGCCACTGTGAATGTCCCGGCTACACCAATCAGGTGTGCCACGCTATGGGCATCGAGCCAGGAGAGCAGCAGCGCTGGAACCAGACCGATGGCAAGACCGAGGTAAGGAATCATGTTGGCAAAACCAGCTACCAGTCCGATAACAATCCCAATGGGTACGGCGAAAATGGTCAGGCCGATGGAATAAATGACCGCAAGAATCATGCTGACGGTAAGCTGGCCTTTCAGGAAGTCTTTGATTACCCGGTCAATTTCGGAAAAAAGGCCGGTAACCTGTTCTCTGTGGCGGGGCGGGATGGCTTTAGCGATTCGTTCGGTCAGGCGATCAATATCTTTTAATAGATAAAAAGCGATTACAGGGATAAGAAGCAAGTTCAGGATGCCAAGCAGTACGTTGATGGTACCGGAAAACAGGTTCTTAACAAAATTGATGACCGGCATCAGGATGTCAATGCCGACAGATTGCAATTTCGCCTTAACCTCTTCCATCTGTTCAGGATGGTTCTGGATGTAGTCCCGGATAACGGGGATGGTGGTTTCCTGCAGGTGGGCAACATATGCAGGAACCTTATGGGTAAATACGGTGACCTGTCGGCTGATAATTGGGGCGGCCAGAATGTAGAAAAGTGCCAGAATACCAATTAACACGGTAAAAATTAATGCGATGCCAAGGGGACGTCGGACATGATGTTCTTCCAGAAAGTCCGCTACCGGATCCAGCACGTAGGCGATGATAAAGCCGATGATGAGAGAAGAGAGCACACCGGATAGAGCGATAAAGACCAGTAGAATGCAGGTAATAAAGGCCGCTACAATTATTATTTTCTTCATCAGAATGTACTTTTAACTCCTTTGATAAGGTAATGGATTCCGGAAATAATAGTCATGGCCGCCACCGCATATGCGAGATAAATCAGCCAGGAAACGTTCAGGTAGAACGCATTGCAGAAGAGATAGAGGGATGCCGTCGTGATCTGGATGAATGTGGACAGCTTGCCGGCAATGGAGGGCTGGAGCGTTTTGACTTCAGTTGTGAAAAAGATAACCAGGGACGCAATGGCAATGAAAACATCCCGGAAAATGACCAGAATGGTAACCCACACCGGGAGCATGTTGGTGTTGCCAATGCCGGCCAGAACCAGAACCACATACACTGAAACAAGCATGACTTTGTCAGCCATGGGATCCAGGAACTTGCCAACGTCTGTAACATGGCCGGTGTACCTGGCAATATAACCATCCAGAAAATCTGTAGTGCCTGCTACTACAAAGACCGCAAAGGCGAGAAGGTGTAGTTGATACACGGACGCGATAACGAAAACCGGTATCAGCACCATCCGAAGAATCGTGAGTATATTGGCCAGACCGAATGCCTGAATGTAGCTGGTATCTTTCTGTTCTGCCATCATTTCTATAACAATTTGGCGGCCAGTTCTGCCAGTGCCGACCGTTCACCTTTTTTCAATGTAACGTGGCCGGCAACTGCCTGCTCCTTGAAATGTTCCACCAGGTAGCTTAATCCGTTGCTGTTGGAGTCCACATAGGGATTGTCAATCTGATAAGGGTCTCCTGTCAGTATTACTTTTGTCCCTTCACCCGCTCTTGTGACGATGGTTTTCACCTCGTGGGGGGTCAGGTTCTGGGCTTCATCAATCACCATGTACTGCCGCGGAATGCTTCGGCCCCGGATATAGGTCAGGGGTTCCACATGAAGGATTTTCTGTGTGATCAATTCCTGGTAGCCAGGGACCCCGGCCATTTCGGAACCGCTGATGAGAAAATCCAGGTTGTCAAAAATCGGCTGCATCCACGGACGCATTTTTTCGCTCACATCCCCGGGAAGATAACCCAGGTCTTTTCCCATGGGAATGACGGGGCGGGCAATGAGCATTCTGTCGTAAATACGACGGTCCGCGACCTGGAGCAGGCCGGCTGCAATTGCCAGGAGAGTTTTCCCGGTACCGGCCTTTCCAACCAGCGTCACAAGACTGATGTTCGGATCCAGCAGGATATTCAGTGCGAAGATTTGTTCCTTATTCCGGGGCGTGATTCCCCAGATGGGATCCAAGTCTACCAGGCGATCCAGGCTCTTCATTACGGAATTGTATTGCGCCAGCGCAGTCTGTTTAGGGTTCTCGGAGTTGATGAGTGTGACAAATTCATTTGGGAAGATCCCCACCAGGTCTTCTGGAAGTGGGATTTCGTCTTTGTCATAGATTTGTGAAATTGTCGTGGCGTTTGTGTAGTAATCGGCACTACCGCTATAGAGATCTTCCAGTTGAATCTTATCGTTTTCATAATCTTCGGAAGGAACGCCCAATGCGTCTGCCTTAATCCTCAAATTGGTATCTTTGGTGACAAAAACGACGACCTTGTCCCCCATTTTTTTTGTGAGATCCACCGCTATTTTCAGGATTTCGTTGTCCGCTCTGTTGCCGACGGTTACCCCCAGGTCCACAGTTTCCCGGGTTAACGGAATAAACACTTTTCCAAGCCCTTCACCCAGGGGTACGCCGTCACACAATTTGCCTTTCTTCCGTAGGGCGTCCAGGAAGCGGGACACGTAGCGAGCGTTGCGGCCGATTTCATTCATGTCCTTTTTAAAGTTGTCAATCTCCTCGATCACGACAATGGGGACATATACATCGTTGTCTTCAAATTTCAGCAAGGCTTGTGGATCGTGGAGCAATACGTTTGTGTCGAGAACAAATATTTTTTTTGGCATAGTACCTCTTTTTTTATTGTTACAGCCTTACCTTTCCGAAGGGAAACTACGGTCGGCTGGTCAGGTGTTCTTCAAACAGTCGCAACGGCCTCAATTTCAACCAGTACATTTTTGGGGAGTGTTTTTACAGCGAAAGCTGCCCGGGCAGGTTTGAAGCCTCCGAACATGCGTTCGTAAACTTTGTTCATTTCCCCGAAATCCTCCATGTTCTGTAGAAGTACAGTCGTCTTCACCACTCGGCCGGGGCTGCTCCCCGCTGCCTTCAGTACTTCAAAAAGATTCTTCAACGACTGTTCGGTTTGTGACTGGATCGTGTCTCCGATGATTTCTCCGGTTTCAGGGTCAAGGGGAATCTGGCCCGAGCAGAAGACAAACCCGTTGGCTACAATCCCCTGAGAGTAGGGTCCGATGGCCTGTGGTGCGTCTGCGGTCTTTACTTCCTTTATCATATTTACCTCCCATTGCCGTTGGTTCAACTGCCAATACGAGGGCAGCGGTCTGTGGACCTCATGTACGTAAAAGAACCATTTTCTCTATTCTATTCAGTATACATCAATCGGGTGGATTTCAGAATCCGAACTTTCTTTCCAAAGAACACTTTTTCATCAAATTCTCCGAAGCCATACCGGGAAAGAACATCTTCCCAGTTGTGAGTGAGAAATTCCGAAGCGAGGTCACATTCCAGACGAAAAACCAGGCGCGTAAACAGGCTGCTTGATTTCAGGTCCAGGGGCCGGTAATCCAGAAGGTAGAATTTCCCGCCCGGTTTCAGGATGCGTTGGACTTCCTTCAGTACATGGATTCGATCATCATGCTCCATTCCATGGAGAACAAAGGACATGAACGCGCCATCAAAAGACGCGTCCGGGAAAGGGAAGGGCTTTCGGATATCAACTTTCAATACGGAAAGCCGGGGGTCTTTCCCCTGTTTCAGGGAGAAGCCGACCAGCATATCTGCACCGATATCTATGCCGGTAACCCTGCTGTCTCCTCCCAGATGATCCGCAATCAGCCGGGCATTCCGCCCGGTGCCGCATCCAATATCCAGGATGTGGGATTTTTTTGAAAGATCCATGAAAGACACTGCGCTTTTAATAAAACGGGGATAATATCCCAATGTGATGAGATTCATAAGGCCATCATAGTGGCGGGCCTCAAACCCTTTTACTTCAATCTTGCTCCTTGCCATTTTTCGTTGCTCCGATCCTTTTTTTTGGAATAAGCTCCGGGAATACTGAAAAATCGTACAATAATTTGATAGAAAACTCAATTTTTCATTGACAATCCGCTAACTCACACTCATAATAGCAAAGAAGGCAGGTTTTTTTATGCATGATCGCTATTCGATAACAATTATCCCGAACGGGAGCGGCTCGGTTCATAAATACTTGATGAAACGGCGCCATTTGAGATATGCGATTGCCGGCGCAGCGGTTGTCGTGCTTTTCTTTGTCTTTCTGCTGGTTCATTTTTTCATTTCTTCCAATCAACAACTTGCATTAAATCGGATGCACAACGAACTGGATGTTCTGAAAAATGTCAATGCCAAGTACCAGACGAATGCCGAGGACCTGGAAACCAAGTTGAATTATTTTTCTGACAAGGCCAGGAAACTCGCCACGTTTGTGGGCGCAGATCTGGCTCTCAATGACAACAGTATGGGAATCGGTGGTGCGGATTATCTCAATAACCGGTTCGCAAGTTACATGAATAAAGATCTTGACGGGATGAACCGAAAGGCAGAGAAACTCTTTAAGGGTTTCCAGGAGCTTGAAAAAATATTCAAGAACAAGAATGACATTCTCCGGCACACACCTTCCATGTGGCCGGTCAAAGGGTTCATTACGGATCGGTTCGGATATCGGAAGGACCCGTTCACAGGTGTCAGGGCCTTTCACAATGGTATTGACATTGCCGCCAAGAGGGGGACACCCGTTTTTGCCCCTGCTGATGGCATTGTTACGATGGCCGGGAAAAACATGGGTTATGGGAACTTGATTGTCATCAGTCATCTCAACAACGCCACAACCCGATACGGCCATCTCGAGGAAATTCTTGTTAAGAGGGGCCAGAAAGTGAAGCGCGGTGACTTGATTGCCACCGTTGGAAATACGGGCCGCAGTACGGGTCCCCATTTGCATTTTGAGATCGTTGTGAAACAAAAGCCGGTTAATCCCTCCGATTACATGATCAGCGAAATTATGCATTTCTGAATTCCTTCAAGTGTTATAATCTTGTCTTGAAAAACTGATGATACCGGGTGAATAATGATAAAAACGATTGCCAAAACAGTATTTGGAACAAAGAATGACCGGTTCTTAAAGAGCCTGCAGCCGATTGTAAACAGCATCAATCAGCTGGAACCACAAATGCAGCAACTTTCCGATGAAGCGCTTCGGGAAAAAATTCAGAGTTTCAGGGAGAGGGTAACCGGTCTGGCCAATGACGACAAGCCATTCAAGCCGCTTCTGAACGAGATTCTCCCTGAGGTTTTTGCCATAACCCGTGAAGCTGGTGTACGAACCCTGGGCATGCGCCATTTTGATGTGCAGCTGGTCGGTGGCGTGGTGCTCCATCGTGGAATGATTACCGAAATGAAGACCGGTGAAGGAAAGACCCTTGTGGCGACTTTGCCTGTTGTCTTAAACGCCCTTTCCGGCAGAGGTGTGCACGTGGTCACGGTGAACGACTATCTGGCCACCCGTGACCGGGAATGGATGGACAAAATCTATCACTTCCTCGGCTTTTCCACCGGCACAATTACCAACGGCCTGGACGATAAAGAGCGAAAAGAGGCCTACGACTCGGATATCACCTACGGAACAAACAACGAATTCGGCTTTGACTATCTGCGGGACAATATGAAGTACTACCTGGAAGACTGCGTCCAGCGTGGTTTCAACTTTGCCATTGTGGATGAGGTGGACAGCATCCTGATTGATGAAGCCCGTACACCGTTGATTATTTCAGGGCCATCGGAAGAGTCCACTGAGAAATATTATGGCGCCAATCGCATCATTCCCTCACTGGTTCGTGGTAAAGAGGAAGACGACCCCGACGCAGACTACGAAGTGGATGAGAAAGATCGGAATGTCACAATGACGGAAAAGGGCGTAGAAAAGGCTGAAAAACTCCTGGGCGTAGAAAACCTCTACGATCCGAGCAACATCGAATTGCTTCACTGCGTGGAACAGGCATTGAAAGCCCATGCCCTTTTTGAGCGGGACGTGGATTACATCGTGAAGGAAAATGAAGTTCTGATTGTGGATGAATTTACCGGCCGACTGATGCCGGGGCGTCGCTACTCCGATGGATTGCACCAGGCACTGGAAGCCAAGGAAGACGTTAAGATTCAATCGGAGAACCAGACCCTGGCTACCATCACCTTCCAGAATTATTTCCGTATGTATGACGTGTTGTCAGGTATGACCGGTACGGCAGATACGGAGGCCCTGGAATTCAAGAAAATTTATGGGCTGGATGTCTCTGTAATTCCGACCAACATGCCAATGATTCGTGCGGATTACGCAGATGTGGTTTACCGGACGGAAAGGGAAAAATTCAATGCGATAGCAGCAGATATCCGGGAGTTGCATGAAAAGGGGCAACCGGTGTTGCTGGGTACCATTTCCATTGAAAAATCTGAAGTTTTGAGCAGACTTCTGAAGAAACAGAAAATAAAGCATGTCGTTTTGAACGCGAAATTCCATGAGAGAGAAGCGGAAATTGTCGCCCAGGCAGGTCGCAAGGGGGCGGTGACCATCGCTACCAACATGGCAGGACGTGGTACCGACATTGTGCTGGGTGGGAACCCGGCATTAATGGCCTTACCGGAGCTGAGCAAAGAGGGCATAAGCGAAGAAGAGCGGAATGCGGTTCTTGAAAAATACAAAGGTATCTGCAGCAAAGAGAAGCAAGAAGTGCTGGATGCCGGTGGACTGTATATCATCGGCAGCGAGCGCCATGAAAGCCGACGGATCGACAACCAGTTGAGAGGCCGTTCCGGTCGTCAGGGAGACCCAGGGGCATCCCGGTTCTACCTGTCGCTGGAAGATGACCTCATGCGGATTTTCGGTAGTGACAGAATCTCAGGCCTGATGGGCCGCCTCGGTATGGAAGAAGGCGTTCCCATTGAACACAAGATGATCAGCAAATCTATTGAACGCGCCCAGCGCCAGGTAGAGAGCCGGAACTTTGACATCCGCAAAAACCTGATGGATTACGATACGGTGATGAACCAGCAGCGGAGTACCTTTTACAGCCTTCGCCGGAAGATACTGCAGGGCAATGCAAGGGAGCATGTATTTAACCTGACGGAAGATATCCTTTTCTGGCTCGAAGATCAGTACATCACGGATCCCAAACATCCGGATGAGTGGAATGCGGAAGAGTTTGCGAAGAAAATAAATGAATACTTTGACTTCGTTATGACTGCGGAGGAAATCCGAGCCATCAACCGGGAAGAGCTGGAAGCTGTCATCTATAAGAAAGTGACGGAAGCGTACGATGAAAAAGTAAAATTGATCGGGGACGACAAAATGTTCCGGATGCACGAACGGTTTGTTGCGCTGCAATTCCTGGATCGTCACTGGAAAGAGCATCTGCGCAATATGGATCACCTGAAAGATTCCATTGGTCTGCGTGGCTATGGTCAGAAGGACCCCATTATTGAGTACAAGAAGGAAAGTCTGGCTCTGTTTGAAAACACCATGGCACTTGTGGAAGACAACATCATAAAAGTACTGTACTGGATTCAACCCCCTTCAGAAGAACAGGTTCGTGAAGAAAAGAGAAACGCAAAAGCAAAGCAACGTCGATTCCGGAATGCCGGAGGTGGAGAAGCTCCGGCAGTTTCCCAGGTCAAACGGGATAAACCCAAAGTTGGGCGGAATGACCCCTGCCCATGTGGCAGTGGGAAAAAGTACAAAAAATGCTGCGGAAAAAATGAGAGGTAAGAATGCTGGAGAAAACTCCTGAAATCGGGCTTACTTTTGACGATGTGCTGGTAGTGCCAGCCTATTCCGAGATTCACCCCAATGATGTATCTGTGAAAACCCGTCTTTCCAGACAGATTTCATTGAACATTCCACTTCTGAGTGCGGCGATGGATACCATCACGGAATCCCGTCTTGCCATTGCCCTTGCCCAGCAGGGCGGACTGGGAGTCATTCACAAGAATATGGGGGTGTCGGAGCAGGCGGAGGAAGTGGACAAGGTTAAGCGGTCGGAATCCGGAATGATTGTGGACCCCATTACCATTGCCCCGGACGCTTACGTCTATCAGGCGGAAGACCTGATGCACAAGTATCGAATTTCAGGTGTACCGGTGACGGCATCCGGGAAGTCGGGCGGAAAACTGGTGGGCATTCTCACCAACCGGGACCTCCGGTTTGAAACCCGCAGCGACATTAAGGTCCAGGATATCATGACGAAAGAGAACCTGGTGACCGTCCCGGTGGGGACAACTCTGGAAGATGCCAAACGGATTCTGCACAAACATAAAATTGAAAAGCTCCTTGTGGTGGATGAGGAATTTCACCTGAGGGGTCTGATCACGGTCAAGGATATTGAAAAGAAGATTCAATATCCCCTTGCATGTAAGGATGATCTGGGCAGGCTCAGGGTCGGTGCCGCGATCGGTGTCGCCAGCGACATGGAAGAGCGTGCTGACGAACTGATCCGCAAGAATGTGGATATTCTCGTGCTGGATTCTTCCCATGGCCATTCCGCCGGTGTGCTGGAATCGACCCGGATTCTGAAGAAAAAATATCCGGAAATTGAATTGGTTGTGGGGAATATTGCAACCCCGGAGGGCGCACTGGCATTGATCAAGGCCGGAACTGACGTGATAAAAGTGGGGATCGGGCCCGGGTCTATTTGCACAACCCGGGTGGTAACCGGTTGCGGGATGGCCCAGATAACCGCAATTTCTCAGTGTGTCGCCGCCGCCAAAATGACCAATACGCCGGTAATCGCGGATGGTGGTATTAAGTTTTCAGGTGATCTGACCAAAGCAATGGTGGCCGGTGCGGACAGCGTGATGATCGGCAGCCTGTTTGCCGGAACGGATGAGGCTCCCGGAGAAACCGTGATCTACCAGGGAAGAACCTACAAAACGTATCGGGGAATGGGTTCCATCGGTGCTATGAAAACGGGAAGCGCGGATCGATACTTTCAGGATCCTTCATCCAAGTCCAAGCTGGTGCCGGAGGGAATTGAAGGCCAGGTGCAGTATCGCGGTTCATTGTCCGGTGTGGTTCACCAGTTGATGGGCGGACTTCGAGCCGGTATGGGCCTGGCCGGATGCCAGAGCATAGAAGACCTGAAGACGAAAGCAAAATTTGTTCAGATTACCAGTGCCGGGTTGACTGAAAGCCACCCGCATGACGTTGTTATTACCAAAGAATCACCGAATTACAGGTTGGATTGATGTGGGCTTTCATTGGGAAGGGCGGCCCCCTCATGTACCCCATACTCCTGGGGCTCCTTGTCGGGCTTGCCATCATCATTGAGAAGGCGTTTAACCTGAGAGCTTCAAGAATTGTAGATAAGAAACTGTTTCTGGACGTCAAGGGGCGTCTTTCTGAGCGGGATTTTGAATTGGCCATTGGGCGGGTCAAAACCGGTGCCACCCCTGCAGTTTCGGAGCTTCTGGAAGAGGCAATTCAAAATCGTAATCTACCTGAGAAGGAACTGAGGGAGCTGATCGAAACTTCCGGAAAGCGTGCTGTGCGGCGACTGGAACGATATCTGCCGACTTTGAGTACCATTATTTCCATTGAGCCTCTTCTGGGCCTGCTGGGCACAGTTACCGGCATGATCAAAGTATTCAAGGTCATTTCGACGCAGGGAATCGGCCGGGCTGAGCTGCTGGCAGGCGGAATTTCTGAGGCGCTGATTACTACTGCGGCCGGGCTCAGTATCGCCATTCCTTTTCTGATTTTTTACAATATGTACTCGGAACGGGCCGAAAGTATTGCGATAGAGTTGGAAAAGGAAGTCCTCTCCATCTTCAAACGGTTGAAAACGTCATGAATTTCGGAAACGGGCGTTCGAAACGGCGAAATGCCCTGCTGGATATTTCGCCTCTGATTGATGTCGTCTTTCTGCTTCTCATTTTTTTCATGGTGTCTACTACGTTCCGTGACGAGGCTGGATTGCCCCTGAACCTCCCATCTTCAGTTTCCCGGGGACTCAAGAAAACAGATAATGTTGTGGTAACAATTTCAAAAAAGGGCGATATTTATGTGGGGAAAGCCCTGACGGCCCCCGGCAAGTTGACCGAAGTGATTCGAAGTCAGATTGCGCTGGCAAAGAAGAAAGAGGTGGTAATCAAGGCAGACAAGTCAGCGAGGTATGAATTAGTGTACCGTGTTATGGATGCTTCCCGGCAGGCAGGTGTGGAAGCCCTTTCCGTTGCCGGGGAGATGAAACGATGAGGAGGAAATATGCCATACTGTCCATCTTGCGGGTATGAATTTCAGGAAGGCATCAACACTTGCCCGGACTGTAAGGTTTCATTGCTGGGGAAATTACCGGAAACAAACGATAAGAAAGAAGATCTCGAAAAGTGGGTGGTGGTTCGCCGTGTTTCATTTATGGGTGAAGGGAAAATTATTCGGGGACTACTAGTAGCCAACAACATCCCGGCCGTTGTAGAAGACAGATCTTTTGGGATGATTCCTGAAACCATGGGGGACCTCAGCGTGATCAAAGTGATGGTCAGGGAACATGACCTTGAAAGAGCGGAAAGACTGCTGAAAGACCAGGAAGATACTGTGACGGAAGAGGAGGAGGAGGGCGTATCCGAAGACTGATCTTGGGAGCGCTTCTATTCGGTACTATACTGACGCCGGTTCAAGCTGAAACCATACGGGTCGGTGTGTCACTAAACCGGAATGAAGTGCGTTTTCATACGGATGCAAAACTGAAGATTAACCATAACAGGAGAACTATTCGAACTGTGCCCGGTGGCTCCACATTTCGCATATGGCTGGGTAACGGGGGCGGTGCTGTATTGGATCAGCCCGGGTGGGTTGTACAGGTGGGAGCATATAGCAGTCATTCTTCCGTGGAGCTGTGTCAGAAGATGTTGGCCGGGTTCACCGATGAGAAACCCAAGGTGGAATACGTTCGGAAGCGAAATCTTTACTTTGTCCATTATGGCCCCTACGAGTCTCTGAGCGAGGCATCGGCGATCAAAGATTTGCTGAAGCTCAATGGCTTCAGTGATGTCTTCATCACAAGTGGCGATGTCAAAACTCGAAAAAAAGCCATGCTCTACCTGATAACCAGTGAATACGACAAACATGCGCTCCATCATGAATCCATTACATTGGAATGCAGTTCTCCCATTATTGTGGAGGGAACGCAATATCGGGGGAAGTTGCAGATCCGGGTAAATGGAGATCGTTTCAATATTATTAATATAGTTGATATTGAGGAATATCTCCGGGGTGTGGTTCCGGCGGAGATGGGTGGAACTTTGTACCCTCAGATAGAGGCGTTGAAGGCCCAGGCAGTGGCGGCAAGAACCTACGTTTATTACAACCTGGGCCAATTCAAGTCTCTGGGCTTTGACATCTGTGCCAGCCAGAGCTGTCAGGTTTATAAAGGGATCAATGCGGAGCAGGACAGGACCGACCGTGCGGTAGCTGCCACCCGTGGTGAAATCCTGACTTATAAGGGAAAGCCTATCAACGCCCTTTTTACGGCGTTCTGCGGCGGGCAGACTGAAGATGTGGAAAACGTGTTTGAGGGGGGACCTGTCCCGTACCTGAAATCGGTTCAATGCGGAGGGGCGGACGGTGATTGGATTTCCCAGAACCTGACAACAATGGCAACATTGCCGCTGTTGGAAACCCCATACGTCGATCAGCCATCCCTGGCAGTTGTCCGGATGTTTGAAGACGGCTTCCTTAAAAAGGAGGATCTGGGACATCTCAATGAAGTTGCCACCGTGGCGTTTAGTGGTGAATTTCTCGGAACTCTTTTAACGAAGCTGGGGGTTCCACTGCCGAAAACAGAATTGAAATCGAACTCTCTGAAAGAGATTGCGGTATATCTCAGCAGCGCCTTTCTGGATACGGATGACACCACAGATCTGCTCAGAGCAGGTTTGCTTCGTCAGCCTTGCCCCGATGTTTCAGCCCGCATGGTTGATGTTGTGGCAATTGGTGAAAATATCCAGGAAGTTCTCAACCAGGAGGATGCACCCACACTCAGATTCAAGGTGGTTGATAAAGACTTTCTGGACTTGAATCCGGCACCGGACTTTCTGTTTTATTCAGCCGGAGACCAGTTGATACCGGCCTCCATAGCCAGGATAAGATTTGGAGATCGTATCCGCTACATGGAAAAACCGGACGGTATAGCTGCCGTTGAAATACTGACACGGGAATCCCAGAGCGCCTTGAATGACAGCTTTGTTTCCTCGTATCGCTGGTTCCGTTTCCTGTCTGCCAGTCAATTGAGTGTTAACGTAAATCGCTATATCAAAGTCGGGAAACTGACTGATATTTCTGTGGCAAAAACCACTGCTACGGGCCGCGTGGCAGCCCTCAAAG
>PFTO01000016.1 GCA_002789615.1 Acidobacteria bacterium CG_4_9_14_3_um_filter_49_7
TCCCCTTACCAGCATCGGGCTATTGAGCGAAAATCCGGAAAGTTGTCCACGGATCCGGACACGCGCCGACTGTACTTCCCCGCAGGAAAGGCACTGGCGGAAAATGCCAACTGGCGTCAACCGGAACTGGGAAAGACCCTGGCCCGGATCGCGTCCCACGGGGATCGGGAGTTTTATCAGAGCCGGACAGCCCGGAAACTGGTTTCTGGGTTGAGAAAGAAAGGCGGCATTCTTACACTGGAGGACCTGAAATCGTATCGGGCTCTCTGGCGAACACCCGTTCATGTGGAATTTAATGGCGACGACCTATACCTGATGCCGCTCCCCTCATCCGGCGGCATCATAATTGGAGAGATCCTTGGTATGCTGAGACAATTCGACTATAGCAAATTGAAACCGAACAGCGTTGAAGCTATACATTTGCTCGCAGAGATTGAAAAACGGGCATACGCCGACCGGAACAGCTATCTGGGCGGGCCGGACTATTTCCCCGTCGATTGGCAGCGTCTGCTGGCATCGACCTATCTGCAAAAGCGGGCAGGTGAAATTCATCTGGATCGCGCTACACCATCCGGCAAGGTGCTGCCCGGGATGGGATCGGTGGAAAAAAGCGGTCTAATGTTGAAGGAACCCCCCCAGACCACCAGCTATGCCGTAATGGATAGACATGGGAATTGTGTTTCAGTCACCTATACTCTCAACGGCTCCTTCGGTAGTGGAATTCTCCTGAAAGAAACCGGGATTCTGATGAACAATGAAATGGATGATTTTTCTGTCAAACCCGGTTCTCCAAACCTGTATGGCCTGGTCGGGGGCCTTGCCAATGCCATTGCGCCGGGAAAGCGGATGCTGTCATCCATGACACCCGGCATCGTTCTTAGAAATGGGCAGTTCCGGATGGCGCTGGGCAGTCCCGGAGGCAGCAGAATTATTACCACGGTTCTGCAAACCTATCTGAACCTGTCCCTGTATTCCATGGATGCGAAATCAGCCATGGAGAGTCCCCGATTTCATCACCAATGGTTACCGGATGAGATTAAACTGGAGCCGGAACTGGCGGAGAATCAGGTGTTGTCAGAGAAGTTGAAAAATATGGGGCAGAACCTTCATGAAGTTTCTACATTGGGGAATGCGGTGATCATATTCAGGGGAAATTCGGGTAAGCTGGTTGCTGTTGCCGATCCAAGGGGAAGTGGAGTGGCACGTGTTCGATAAGCTACTGATTTTCCAGATGCTGTCGCTATGGCCCATGTATTGTTTCTGAGAGAAAAATCGAGAGAGTGAATGGTGATTAAAAA
Source organism: Acidobacteria bacterium CG_4_9_14_3_um_filter_49_7 (assembly GCA_002789615.1). Taxonomy (GTDB): domain Bacteria; phylum Acidobacteriota; class Holophagae; order Thermotomaculales; family Thermotomaculaceae; genus UM-FILTER-49-7. Next base: position 1,299 of record PFTO01000016.1, read on the forward strand.
AACATGGAACCGTTACCTGCAATCCTACAAAGGTCTTCCCGGTGCATCCTGGATGTTGGCCCTTGTGGTACTGATCAACCGCAGCGGTTCCATGGTACTTGTGTTCATGACTCTCTATCTGGTGCACGAAATGGGAGTTTCAACAGCCCAGGCTGCACTGGCAATCAGCCTGTACGGTATCGGCGGTATGGCAGGAACAGTGGCGGGAGGCTTTCTGGCCGATAAACTGGGGTACAAGCGGATTCAGTGGGTCAGTTTGTTTCTGAACGGCCTGGGTTTCATCGCACTGGGCCACCTTCATTCTCTTCGCACAATCCAGGCCATGATGGCGACTATTGGAGTCGTGGCGGAAGCATTCCGGCCGGCAAATTCCGCGGCTGTGGCAGATTCCTGCCCGCAGCATCAACTGGCACGTGGATATGCGTTAAACCGCCTCGCCGTTAATGTAGGCGCTACAATCGGCCCCGCGGTGGGAGGATTGCTGGTGCTGGTGGGGTATCGGTTTCTTTTCTGGGTAGACGGATTGACATGCCTGGTTGCCGCTCTGGTTCTCCTGCTTTTTTACCATGAACCGTCCCGAACAGCGGCACATGCAACAAATGGTGTTTTCGGGACAGGGTCTGCGTTGAAGGATTTCCCTTTTCTCCTTTTTCTGCTGGTACTTCTCTGCTACGGGATGTTATACATGCAGCTTCTCAGCACCTTCCCCCTGTTTATGGATTCGGCTTACGGACTTCATGCAAGCGCCATCGGACTCCTCTTTGCCATGAATGCCATTATCTGCGCCACGGTGGAAATGCCGTTGATCTCCCGTTTTCACATGGTGGCACCGCTTCGCATGGTAACCGTGGGCATTCTGTTCTTTGTCCTTGGCTTTGCTTTGCTCCCCTTTGGAAGATCCGGGCTTTTTGCCGCTTTTACCGTGGTACTCTGGACCATCGGCGAGATTCTGTCGTTTCCCCAGTTTTCCGCAATGGTGGCCATCCGTGCCGGGGAAAGGCGTCGGGGCCGGTACATGGGGCTCTATTCCCTGTCATTTTCGACGGCACTGGTGCTGGGTCCGGCCATTGGGGGAATACTCTACCAGAAGCTGGGGGCCTCAGTCTTGTGGCTTTCCTATATCCCGTTGGGACTTCTGATGATCGTTGTCCTTCATACCGGAGCGAAACCCATGTTCGAAGCTCCGTCCAACGGACGGAGCGCGTTGGAGTTGGAGTAGGGGTAGGAGTAAGACGGAGATGGAAAACGCGGACTGTGTACTCGCCTTCCACGATGACCTTCTCCATTTTTGAACTCCATCACCCATCACCCATCACTCATCACGTTTCTCCCTTTCCGGCCAGAACACAGAACACTGAAAACGGAACACTTCTTCTTATGTGTGTGTTAGAATTATCTTCGTTATGAATACAATGGACAATTCTCCTTCGACACCAAAAGACTTCATTCGGCTTGCCCGTCCCGGTCACTGGATCAAGAACCTGCTGGTGCTGGCGCCGCTGTTTTTCGGGCTGAAGCTGACAGACCGGACACTGCTGGTCCGGGCTCTCCTGGCCTTTGCCGCATTTTCGCTGGCCGCCAGCGCGGTTTACGTATTCAATGACATGAAAGACGCTGAGTCGGACCGACGCCATCCGGTAAAGCGAACCCGCCCCATCGCAGCCGGTCATGTTTCACAGGGGAAAGCTGTAACCTTCATGGCTCTACTCACGGCTGTTTCAGTCGGCATTCCATTTTTTTTGTTGTCTCCCTCAGTGGCAATGTGGATCTGTGTCTATCTGCTGTTGAATATGGCCTACTCCATGGGCCTGAAACACGTGGCGATACTGGATGTGTTTATCATTGCTCTGGGATTTCTCCTGAGGCCGGAAGTGGGCTCGGCAGCCACCGGAATCCCACTTTCCATGTGGATACTGCTGATTACCTTCGTCATGGCGCTGTTCATCGGGCTGGCGAAGCGACGGGATGACTTGATTCTTGCCGAAAACGGCGTTTCCAGTACCCGGGCCGCCATGGACAATTTTCTGAAAATAAAGGGAGAAGTGGATCCGGATCACCGATTCACCTCCCTGCAATCAAAAAGACTGGCGATAACCCGATGAAATGGCTATTGATTCTCGGTGCCACGTCCGACATTGCAAGGGCGTTCGCCCACCGGTTCGCGGCAGATGGATTCAACCTGGTGCTGGCGGCCCGAAATCCGGATGCATTGAGTAGTGACACAAAAGACCTGAAAATTCGCTATGGTGTTGAGGTGAAAACGGTCTCCTTCGACGCCCTGGCCATGGAAAGCCATAGCGCATTCTTCCAATCCCTGAACCCGATGCCGGACGGAGTCCTTAGTGTCGTTGGAACCATGGAAGGGAATGAGGACGCCATGTCAGACCCGGAGAAACTCAAAGCCATTATGGATACCAACTTTACCGGCCCAGCCGCCTTTATGACCCTGGCGGGAGCGGCATTTCGAAAGCGGGGCAGCGGGTTTATTATCGGCATCAGCTCGGTGGCGGGGAAACGACCTTGCCGGCATCGCTCACAGCTGAACCGGGCCGGGTCGCGGAAGATGTTTTCCGTTCCTTCAGAAAGAGAAAATCAATTGTTTATACTCCATGGATCTGGCGATGGATTATGATGATTATTCAACATATTCCTGAGTTTATATTCAAAAGGATGAAACTGTAAATGGCTGAACAAATCCGTACACTGGCACTCTTTGACCTGGATGGGACCCTTACTGACCGAGACACTTTCCGGGACCTGCTGCGGTTCTCTTTCGGCACCTTCCGGCTGTTTGCCGGACTCCTGGTTACCCTTCCGTGGACTTTTTTCTATATTGTGGGGCTCTGTTCAGCGAAAACCGCGAAAGAGAGAGTTTTTCGCCGGTTCTTTGCCGGGATGGAAGAGGAAGAATTCGTCAAACGAACCCGAAAATACAGCCTGGAGCGTCTCCCCGCCCTCTTTCGCCCCGGCGCACTGGACCAGATACGCCAACACAAGGAGCATGGCCACGACACCTTCATTGTGTCCGCTTCCATCCGCCACTGGATTGAACCCTGGGCGGCAAGTGAAGGAGTCGGCGTCATTGCCACTGAAGTTGAAATCAGGGACGGCACCGTCACCGGCAGATTCTCCACCGACAACTGCCGGGGAGAAGAAAAGATCACCCGGATTCTGGAAGCCATCCAACTCAGTGACTATGGGAGAATCTACGCCTACGGCGACACCCCCCACGACCAACCCATGCTCACCCTCGCCACTGACCCGGTTTACCAGCCATTCAGGAGGGAGGCTAATGCTTCTATTCAATACCCATAACAACACAGGAATTGAAAAAAGCTGGAGCCAGTGGATTTTCATTGCCACTTTTGTTCTTTTACTATTAATCGGTATTGGCCTCCGGTTTCATGGATTGACGATACAAAGTTATTATGTAGACGAATTGCATAGTGCAAGTTTTGCAAACCCATTCCAACCAATAAGTTGAGTAATTGGTCGAACAAGTCATGATGCCCACCCACCTCTTCACCACATACTTCTCTGGACTTCCTATCACCTGTTTGGATATAGTGAATTAACAGGGAGAGCATTATCGGCTATTTTGGGTGTGTTGGGACTTATTGCTATTTTCATGCTCGGGATGACACTTTGGAATAAGAAAACCGGGCTCTTTGCCCTGGCTGTCACATCCCCCCTATTTTTCCATGTGTTTTATTCCCAGGAGGTGCGCTCCTACTCGTTGCTATTTCTCCTGACGGTGTTGAGCTGGTGGGCATTTGTCTTTCTTCTGCGCAAACCGGGCCTTTGCAGAACCCTTCTCTATGCCGGAATTTCCTCTCTTTTGATTTACACCCACTATTTTGGGATTTTTGTGCTTGTTTCCCAATCTGTGTACATGGCAGTATTGCTGGCCTGGTTGCAGCCTCAACAGGAGGGGAAAAATGAGGCCAAATTGACCTTTTCTCCTTACCTGCTTTTGATGATATGGATCGCGGTTACCTACGGACTGCCTTTTATTCTTTCCATTGTAAAAGTCCCGATGTTAATTCCCCGTGTTACGATAATTACGGTTCCGGCGATTGTGCTGCTACTGGCCGGTCCGGCTGCCCGACTGAGAATGCGGTACCTGATTCCGATCAGCATTGCAACCTGCGTTTTCATGGCAACAATTCTGGTTTCCCGGAACCACTATTATACATACCAATGGAAGGAAAACTGGCGGGGTGCGGTTCAATATGTGCTGAAGAATGATCCTTCCGGAGAATATCCTGTTGTTTGCAACTATCCCGCATATTTTCGTGCATATTTCTGGATGCTCAGAAAATATCCCACGGTAATAAACGCGCAATTTTGCGATCCCCGAAAAGATCTGTCTGATATACCTGTTTCCGGCGGGTTCTGGTTTCTGGATGCCCATGACATGAAGGGCCCTCTACCAGGGTTTCAGCAGTTCATGGGACGATATTTTGAACCGGCCGGGTTTGCCCATTTCAAACGGGCAAGCGCCGTGTTTTTCCGGTTCAAATCGGTCCTGCCACCGGCACCGCAGACTGGTAAAAAAGCAATGGAAAGTGGAAGGCCACTTTCCCGGAACTGAATTTCACCGACAATCTGGACCGCAATCTGGATATTCTTCAGATCAAAATCGTCTCTATCCCTTTCCGGTCAGAACACTGTACACTGAAAACAGAACACTTCCTTTACAATGTGACCGATTCGATGTATTCGCCGTAGACATCCCGGAGCACGTCTGAGATTTCGCCTAAGGTTGCGTAGACTTTGACAGCCTTGAGTATCTTTGGCATGAGATTATCAGTGCTTTTTGCCGATTTCCTAAGGTCGATGAGGCAGAGCCGGACAGCTTCGTTGTCCCGGTTTTCTTTCAGGTCGTGAAGCTTGCCCACCTGACTTCTTTCCACTTCTTCCTTGATGCGCAGCAGGTCCATGTCGCCGTCGGTTTCTTCCACCTGAAACTTGTTGACGCCCACAATGGTCTGGTCATTGGATTCAATGGATTTCTGGTAGCGGTAGGCGCTTTCCTGTATTTCCCGTTGCACAAAACCCATTTCGATGGCTTTGAGCATGCCGCCCATGTCGTCAATCCGCTGGATGTATTCAAAAGCTTTTTCTTCGATCTGATCGGTGAGGGATTCCACGTACCAACTTCCCCCCATGGGGTCCACAACGTCACCAACACCGTTTTCGTAGGCCAGTATCTGCTGGGTGCGAAGGGCGGTTCGGACTGATTTTTCGGTGGGCAGTGCCATTGCTTCGTCCATGGAGTTGGTATGCAGCGACTGGGTGCCCCCCAGTGCGGCGGCCATGGCTTGCACCGCTACCCGGACAATGTTGTTTTCCGGTTGCTGAGCGGTGAGGGTTGAGCCCGCGGTCTGGGTGTGGAAACGGAGCATCATGGATTTTGGATTTTTTGCTTTGAACCGTTTTTTCATGATTTTTGCCCACATCCGCCTTGCGGCACGGAACTTAGCGATTTCTTCAAAGAAGTCGTTATGGGCATTGAAAAAGAAACTCAAGCGAGGACCGAATCGGTCCACATCCAGACCGGCATTCAGCGCGGTTTCCACATAGGCAATACCATCGGCCAGGGTAAATGCCACTTCCTGCACGGCTGACGATCCGGCTTCCCGGATGTGGTAACCCGAGATGGAGATCGTGTTCCACTTCGGCACATTGTCGGCGCAGAATTCGAAGATGTTGGAAATAATTCTGAGGCTGGGCCCAGGTGGATAAATGTAGGTGCCCCGTGCAATATATTCTTTCAGAATATCGTTCTGAATTGTGCCGGACACCTTGTCAAATCCGATGCCCTGTTTTTCGGCAACTGCGAGGTACATGGCAAGTAGCATACCGGCTGTGGCATTGATTGTCATTGAAGTGGAAACTTTGTCCAGTGGAATCCCGCCAAAAAGTGTCTCCATGTCTTTCAGTGTGTCAATGGCGACACCGACCTTCCCTACCTCCCCTTTTGCCACGGGGTTATCAGAATCGTAGCCGATCTGGGTCGGCAGGTCGAAGGCGACAGACAGGCCGGACGTTCCCTGTTCCAGCAGGTATTTATAGCGTTCATTGGATTCTTCGGCCGTAGCGAACCCGGCATACTGGCGCATGGTCCAGAACCGGGACCGGTACATCGTGGGCTGCACCCCACGGGTGTAGGGGTACTGACCGGGAAATGCCAGCTTATCCGCATAATCGAATTCTATCCCCTCAGTCGGGGCGTAGGTACGGTTCTGACCAATTCCGGAAGTCGTTTCGAATGCCTTTTTCCGTTCAGGGAATCGTTCAGTTGATTTAGCTGAATCTTCTTTGTATTGTTTTTTCAGTTCGTCGAATCGGGACATTTCTCTTCCTCCTGACTCGTTCGGTCTTACAGGGTCTGGACAATCGTCAGAACCGCAGTGTCTACAATGTCTTCAGCGCTACAGCCCCGGGACAGGTCGTTGCATGGAGCACCAAGGCCCTGGAGCACCGGCCCGATTGCGGCAGCGCCGCCGATACGCTGCGTCAGCTTGTACCCGATGTTGGCGGCGTTGAGATCGGGAAAAACCAGCACATTGGCTTTTCCTGCCACCGGGCTGCCCGGTGCCTTTTTGTCACCCACAGCGGGGACAATGGCACTGTCCAGCTGTAGCTCGCCGTCAATTTCGATATCGGGACGCCGGGTTTTCACATAATCCATCGCTTCCCGAACCTTATCTACAAGGGGATGCTCTGCGCTTCCCTTTGTGGAAAAGGACAGCATGGCTACCCTGGGTTCCACTTCGAGGAATTTCCTGCAGTTGTCTGCGGTGTCAATGGCGATATCGGCCAGCTGGACTGGTGTCGGGTCCGGCAGGATGGCGCAGTCGGCGAACAGCATGGCGCCGTTTTCCCCGAAAGCGGGATTTTTTGTAATCATCAGGAAGAAGCTGGAAACCGTCTTGCTTCCCGGCTTCGTGCCGATAATATGGAGTGCAGCCCGCACCGTGTGGGCCGTGGTGTTTGTTGCCCCGGCCACTGAGCCGATTGCTTTACCATCTTCCACCATCATATCGCCGAAAAACAGCGGGTCCTTCATAATTTCCCGGGCCTCTTCCATCGTAATGCCCTTGGCTTTCCGCTTCTCAAAATAAAATGAAACATAGCGGTCAAAATTCGAGGAGGCAAGGTGATCCAGAACCTCAAAATTGACTTCGATTCCCAGATCGGCGGCCCGTTTCTGTATATCATCGGGGTTTCCCAACACCACCGGGTTTGCCAGATTTTCCTGTGCAAGGGTGTGTGCGGCCTTCAGGGTACGGTCGTCCATTCCCTCCGGCAGCACAATGGTTTTCCCGGCTCTTCTCGCTCGTTCTTTGAATTGGTTCATCAGTTCCATTCGTCCCCTCCTGCGAAGACTTATAAATCGGCATCACTATAACACAAAATCAGTAGGAGTGGGGGTAGGAGTAGGGGGCAGAACGGCCCTCGGGCCGCATGAAAGGCTGTGCCCGCTGCCCGACAGTGGAGGATTGATGGTCAAGGCAAGATGAGCAACTACTCCCTTTCCGTACTTAAACTCAAACTGGTTTTCTATTGGATAGGTGTGGGCGCCAGACGCGAAAAAGTGAAAGTACGAGCACGAAGGGGAAACGGTATTTTCCCGACTCACATCCGTCTTCTTCAGTTGTTATCTTGAAGTTCAATAAACCGTTCAAGGCGGCTCAGGCAATCAGGCATATTTGAGCGGCCGAAGCCGATGCGAAAGAAATCAGATTGGTTTCCGTATACGCTTCCCGGTAGCAGCAGAACACCGGTGTTTTCCAGCAGCTGTTTACAGAAGAGTCCAACAGATCCCCCTGAGTATCGCGGGAAAGCCATGGGCCCGGCTTTTGGTTGGTTCCATTTGAACCGTTCTTTATGGCGGTCAAAAAAAGGACTCAGCAAATTCAGGTTCTTCTCTATGATACTCAAATTGCGTTCCACAATGGGTGCACGGTGTTTCAGCGCGAGGGTTGCTAAAAACTCACCGGGGGCACTGTTGCAGATTGTCGTATAGTCCTTGAATGCGGCCAGTTCGCGAAACAGCTCCTTATTGCGGGTGGAAATCCAGCCGATTCGAAGCCCGGCCAGCCCATAGGTCTTGGACATCACGCCCAGGGAGACGCCTCGCTCGTTCAAATCTGAAAATGCCGGTAAGCGGAGGCTGGCATCGTATTCCAGTCCCCGGTATACTTCGTCTGAAAACACAAAAAATCCCCGATCATCCGAGAGTCGGGAAAGCTCAGCCATAAACGAAGGAGTTGGCAGAAAACCCGTGGGATTATGGGGGAAGTTGACCACCACGACCTTCGTCTTATCCGTTACAGCGTTTTCAAGAAAATTAAGATCTAATTCCCAGGCATGTTCCGGATCTCCTTTCCACTCGATCACGGTTGCGCCAATGCTGCGTGCGACCTCTCCAAGGGACTGATAGTGTGGAGAGTGAACAATCATCTGGTCACCGGCGTCCAGCACGACATTCATAAAGTTGAATATTGCTTCTTCGGCCCCGGCATGCACAATAATGTCCTCCGGCGCGGCCCTCTCGTAAAGAGATGCGATCTGATTGCGAAGTTCAAAACTGCCAAGGGATTCTGTATATCCAAGCCGGAGGGAGAAAAAGTCATCCAGAGCGTTTGGTTCAAAGTTCAGCAGGTCCGCTACGGAGAGGGTTTCGCAATCAGAACAACAGAGAAGGTAGGGGGCGGCGAACTCAAACCTGGCAAAGTATCGTTCCAATCGGAACGGCGCTGGTTTCATTCCATTCACTCCTTATTCTCCGGGGGCAGGACCGCAGCCAATCTGTATGGCTGGATGGGTAACCCCCCCGGAGTCCATTATGCCATAAAATGAGCAGGAGTGGAGGTAAGGAGTAGGGGGCAGAACGGAAGGATAAGGCCCCGAATGATAAAGAGCCTGTCCCTCTGAACCATCCACCATCCGCCATCCACTATTCACTCTTTTCTTCTCTTAGCCGCAGCCCCTGCGGAAAAGAGAAGAAAAGAAATCCCCAGCCCCGGAAACATGGGCTGAATCCCCATGAAGTTGTTCAGGTTAGCGAGGGAGGGTGATTGAAATGCGGAGATTGTCAGCCATATGAAGGGGAGGAGAAAGCCCAGTACGAGGTTGGCGATTACCCATTTTCGCCCGGGAGCGATAGCGGGGAAGTACACTGAGAGAACCGGCAGCAGCATGGGGGGGACAAATAGCGTTCCGATGACATACCAGATACGGATGACGGAAGGAAGCAGTATGGCAATGAGGATGGAGAGAATTGCGGTCACGATCAGGCCCAGCCGTACGGCTTTCACCCGGTCTATGGCAATCTTTGTCCGGCTCAGGATATCGTGACCGATGGTGATGGCGGACAATAGTGACAGGCTGTCAATAGTGGACATAATGGTGGCAAAGAGGCCGGAGAGAAAGAGGCCGGAAAGAAGCGGAGGCAGAATGGTGTGGCTCAACAGGGGGTAGCTCAGTGCCGGAGTTTTCAACCCGGTGAGTAGCGCCCGGGCATAGAGACCGGTGGCGGTGGTCAGGAGGTCGAAGATAAACCAGAAACCGATGGAGATCAGGATACCGCGCCGGGCGGTTTCCGGGGTTTTTGCCGCATCACAACGCTGGTGAAAGCCGGGATCAATGAAGGTCCAGAGGGCAATGAAGTACCAGACCAGCAGGTAAGATGGCGGATTGCCGCCGGTGAGGCTCAGATGGCTGGCGGGGAGATGGGCGGTTAGAAATGGCAGACCACCGTATCGAAACATAAGAACGGTTAATAGGAGAATGAACCCACCGAACATCAAGAGGAACTGGAGTTTGTCAGTGCGGACCACAGATCGGAATCCCCCGGATAACACGTAGATCATGGAAAAGCCTGTGCCCAGGGTAACGCAGAGCCAGAGAGACCAACCGGTTACTGCCATCATCAGGATACCCACCATGAGAACATAGGGGGCGGGGAGTACCATGAACAGTGTCCACACGGCCCCAATTTCCCCGGCTGTGGGGCCATAGTTCCGGTAGAGCCTGTCCGGAATGGACAGACCACCGTCCCGGCGGATTCGGGGGGCGAGAAAAACAGCGAAAATGAAGGCAAAGAGGTAATAAGGAAGGCCGAATACCACCCAGTTGGAAAGCCCGTAGGTGTAGCTGAATTCCCCGACACCGAGGATCCCGCCGTACCAGGTCGTTACCAGTGTTGCAACAAAAGCCGGAAGGGTAAGGGTACGGCCCCCGACAATGAAGTTTTCTTCGCTGTCGTCACCTCTTTTCCCGAAAAATCCGAGGTACAGGAGTAAAATCAGATAGATAACTACCGGAAGTATTTCCAGTGGGTGGAGGGTCATAACTCAAATCTCCGGGTAGAGGTGAAAAACAATGAGCAGGCCGCTTTCGAGGGACACAGAGCAGCGATGGCTGCTGAATTCGTTGCTGGTTCCTTCCCGCTTCCCGAAGGCCAGGGTTTCCCCGGTTAAAGGGTATTTCAGGCCGGTGGTGGTAACGAGTCTTGCTTCGCCAATGGGGACAAGGGACACTCCCTGTCCCGGCATACCTTCCAGTTCCAGATGGTCCCGGACAATAAATACTTCCGCTTCCGGTGTTAGGGTGCGAATTTGGAAGTGCCGGTCATAACGGGTGAGGAGAGAGAGGTTGCCGAGAGTATGGTCCGGCCGTTTCCCCGTAGCCCCCAACAGGGTGATGGCAGTAATTTGTTCTTTTTCGCAGTGAATCAGTGCCTTTTCCAGGTCGCATTGATCCTGGGATGGGCGGTGGACAAAATGGATTTCCGGAAACAGGGTCCGACTGTTTTCAGGCAGTGAATCAAAATCTCCAACTACAATGTTTGGCACAAGGTCGAATCGTTCTGCGTTGACAATGCCCCCGTCCGCCGCCACCACAAGGTCAAATCCGATTCCCCTTGCGATGGAAACTTCCCGTTCCGTCACCTGCCCGTTAGCGAAGAGAATGGCTCGTTTCTTCATGGACCTATGCTATCACAGGGAGAAGTGTTCTGTGATTCTGTGTTCTGACCGGAAGGGGAAACAGAGAGAGACCGGAAGCTTCTTTCCCCTCTTTTGCGTATTCGCTTATCCCCATGGAACACGTTTCCTTCTGACTGAACACAGAACACTTGCGCCGCAGGCGAACAGAACACTTCTTCATTAGTATGTTCCCCGGATTCCGAAAGTGTAGTGGAAGCCGGCGGAGGGCCAGTAGTAATTTTCATTGGCCCACGCGTCATAGTAACCGGCGGTGTAGGTCAGTTTGTTGAGGATGTTATTGAGCTTCAGGTTCAATTCCAGTTTCTGGAATCGGCCAATGCGGGGCAGCTTGAAGCGAAACCAGGCATGAACCAGGTTGTAAGACGGAATGGTTCTGGACGCTGTCTCGGTGTTGTCCAGGTATTGTTTCCCGAATGCCTGCCAGCGAATGGCTGAGGTGATCCTGTCCGTTCGCCAGGAAAGTGTGGTGTTGGCAATGGTGTCTGGAAAACCGGAAATGGTATTTCCCGATAGATCAACGTCCAGAGCCTGGCCGGTTTCCCAGTTGTAATCATGAAAGATAAACTTCTGAAAGTAATTGTCATTGAGGGAATAGTTTACATCCAGTTGGAAGTGACCTGGCAGTCGAAACCTGCCGGAGAGCTCCGCTCCCCGGTGAACCGTCCGATCAGCATTGCCCCGAATGGGGAATCCATCGTCATTCACCTGGCCAAAAGAGACGATTTCATCATGGAAATCCATATAGAATAGATTGGCCCGAAGGGTCATAGAATCAGTTGTGCGAACAACTCCGGCTTCATAGTCCAGGAGTTTTTCCGGCCGGACTTCAGGGTCAAACCAGCGGACCCGGACAACCTGCCCGCTTTCCAGTACCGGTTGACTCCGGGAAAACAACGGAGTGACTCCCAGATCATCCGGGCCGTACCAGGTATCATACAGCTCGGAATCCGCCGGTTCCCGATGGGCAGCGGAAATGTTGGCATACACGTTCACGGTGTCGGTGAGGTTGATGTTGACGCCAGCCCTGGGATTCCAGAACCGGTACCGGACCCGAAAGTCGTTCAGGAGACCCCCGCTGAAGTTGCCAACAGCCTGTTGCGCCAGGCCGTAGCTCATGTATTGGTAATGCAGATTCGCCATAACAATAATCCGTTCGGTAGGATGGTAAAGCTCATTGATGTAGGCGGTGGAGTATTTCTTGCCGCTGAAGTAGCGGTGATAAACGAAATTCGGCTGAAAATCAGGTATTTCCGTTCCGATAATGCCGTCCACCTCACCCCAGTGGTGGGAATTGTAGCTGCTGAAATAGGTGCCGATTGTCAGGTCTCCGTTTCCGTGATGGATTCCCAGTTCACTGACCCAGCCGTACTGGTTCTTTTTCACCCATTTCTGCCGGATAATGTCGGCACCGGGCGCGTCGTTTTCTGTCGGCCACAAGCCGTACTCGTATAGGTTGGACTGGGACTTATACTGCTCATAATATCCCCGGCCGCGGATGTAGAACAGTGTGTTTTTCCAGTAGGATCTTTCGCTCAGCATAATGGTGTGGTGCAGTTCAAAGTGGGGCTGGCTGAAGTTGTCCACAGTATTGGGGTAGGTGATGGGGTTGTCATGGTGATTCACCTTGAGCACACTTTCCGGTGAAGCCTCCCACGCGGCATGGGCAATTTCATTCCCGGTATATGCGACGAAGCGGGTCAAAGACTTGTCTCCATACCGGTCGATGGAGAAATATCCAGCCCACTGTTGCACACCCGAATTATCCCGATAGCCATCGGAAACCAGGCGGGAAGCCCGTAATGAAATGTGGTAACGATCATTTTCAATGGGAATTTCCGCCTTAACCCCGGTTTTCCATGTATTGAAACTTCCCCCTGCGGCATAAAACCCGTAAGATTCCCCCCTGCCGTTTTTAGTGAGCAGGTTCAAAGAGCCCCCGAAAGTATCCACACCATAGAGGGAAGAACCGACACCCCGCTGAAACTGCATACTGTCAAGTGATTCAGCAAAATCCGGCATATCCACCCAGTACACCTGATGATCTTCCGGATCGTTGAGTGGGACACCATTGATCATGACGCCGATGCGGTTCTGGTCAAATCCACGGACTTTCAGGTAGGAATATCCCATCCCGCTGCCGTCATCTGAGTAGGAATAGACGTTGGGGAGACCGGAGAGGAGCATCGGAATGTCTTCGGTCGTGTGTTCTTCCCGTATTTTCTGTGCATTGATGTCCGTAAATACCACCGGGGTTTTCCGTTCCACCGCCCGGGTGGCTTCCACCGTGATGGATTCGGAGACTTGAGCCGGGGCCAGCCGGAGAACCCATTGAACCGCGGCATTCCCATCCTCAGGGACCGGAAAAGTCCGGGTTCGATAGCCGGGTGCCTGTGCAAGAACCCGTGCGTGTTTTTCTGTTGTTTTTGAAAAGAAGAAATGTCCATCTTCCCTGGTAACTACGATTTGTCCGGACGGAAGCAGAGTCAGAGTCGCCCCGGAAATTGCTTTCCCGCTCTTTCGATCCACCACCCGTCCCTCAATAGACGCGACGGCCGTCATTGCCATGAAAGATACCAGCATCAGTACCACAAGTCGTTTCATTGAAACCTCCGAACGGAAAAATTTTCGACTGTGGAAACGTGCGGGGAATGAAAAAGCCGTTCCCGTGGGGGGAACGGCTTGCAAAAAATCGGTTCATTCCGCCGTTCCCTGCGCCGGAATTACCCGGTTCAGGTTCCAGGGGTTTATTCTCAGCCCGCTACTACCGGCTTTCTCTCCGGCATCTGCGAGCACCCCCACGGTCCGAATGAGATTGTATCACGATAAAAGCTGCGTGTGTGCAATGGAGGTTGAAAAATGCAGAATGGATTGTTGTGCAATTTGATGGATTGAATAAGTGGACAGATTCAACTAGTTGATTTTCTTGGCGACGTCCCTGAATTTCGGTGCGATATCGTATATTCGCTGGTAAAATTCTTTCGACCGGTCGACCTGGCCGGCGGCTTCCAGCACACGCCCCGCTTCATAAAGAAGGGGTTTGATGTCCCGGCCGTCTGATTCGGCACGGCTGACACCACTTTGCAACCATTCCAGTGCCTGGTCGACTTCTCCAAGTTCGTCGTAAACATTTGCAATCATGAAGCAGCAATCAAGGAATCGTCCGTCATCGTGGGACGCCTTTGCGAACTCTTCGATTGATTCATTGTTGAGGCCCATTTCTTTATACGCGATTCCAAGGTTATAATGGGTTTCGTAATCTTCCTGGTCAATCTGTTGTTCCACACCTTTCTTGAATTCAGAGAACAATTCGTCCAATGACTTAACCTGTTCTGTGGCCTGTTTATCTGTAAGTTCTGTATTGTCTGAGAACATCTCCAGGTCCTCTCCGAATTCTGCCTGAAGGTCGATGAACTCATCCTGAAGCAGGTCCTCCAGTGGAGCCTGGGTGCTTTCCTTAGCGCCAAGTTCCATGGAAACAGCGGTTTCCACTTCCCGCTTCACCTTCTCCAGATCCGGGTGGCCGGCGTGGTCAAGCTCGAGCGTGCGGACGACGTCCCGAGCTTCCTCAACCATGTTCTGGGACAGGTAGAAGTCCACTTCCTGCAATTCGTCGGTGAGATCTGCCTCCGTTCCGGTGACCCTTGTAGGACCAGTTTCTTTTTCCTCTTTGACTTCTTCAAGATCGAGTCCGACATCGTTGAAATCAGGCAGCGCGTGTTCTTCTGAGGTCATCGTGTCAAGAATGACGCTGTCTTCCTCCGTCAGTTCCATACCTTCCGATTCTTCCAGCTCAAGCAAAGACTCGTCAACATCCATATCTCCGATGTCCAGCGTGTCAAACGGAGCCGCTTCCGAGAGGTCCATTGTGTTGTGGGGCAATTCCAGTTCAATCTCTTTGGAGGGTGCAGATATTAGTTCCCCTGCGGTTGCTTCATCTACACTTTCCCCAAACAGGACGTCTTCTGACACAGAGCCCTGATCCTCTTCCCCATGGCTGAAATCGTCCATATCTTTGGCATCAATTTCCACCGATTCCGAAATAGATTCAATCTGGCCGGAATCCAGCAGGGAAGGTTCTTCCAGATCAGATAGCTCCAGAAAGGTCATGCCCTCGTCTGCATCCAGGCTGTCGTCCAGTTGTTGAGTGGCCAGCATTTTTCTCAGATAGGAAGAAGAACCCGGCAAGAGGCGGTCAGATTTGTCCAGGAATGTCTCGGCTTTTTCCGGTTTCCCCTTTTTCAGATAGGTTTCTGCCATGCTCAGATAGCATTTGGACGCCTTGGCGATTTCTCCCCTCTCAATACACAATTCTGAGAATATGCGATTAGCCCTGACATCAAAGGGGTTTTGCTGAAGGAGCTTGCTGAGCAATTTGTATGCTTTCTTTTTCAGTCCGTATTCCACATACATCTCGGCTTCGGCAACGGAGCCCCGAACCTGTTGCCGGGTTTCCTCCATGTCCAGACCTTCCGGTTCAGTATCTTCAGCAGCTTCCCCGGCAGCGGTCTCAGTGTCGCCGTCCGGTTTTTCATCCATTGCAAAACTGCTTCCCAGATCCTTGAGTGCCGACTTGTAATCGTAATTCATGGGATCCAGCTGGACCAATTGCTTCAATGCCTTTTCCGCGCCCGTTTCATTCCCATCTAATTTGTAAGCGTTGGCCAGTTTTTCAAGGGCCGAAATCTGGAAAACCTTCTCACCTTTTTTTTCGTAGATAATGGCAAGTTTCTGGATTGCCGGTGCAAAATGTTCTGCTTTGGCGGTGATGGTTTTCAACAGGGAGATCGCATCGTCGTATTCCTCATTTCGAACCCGACGATCCAGAAGAGGCTGCGTCGCTTTCCATGCCTTTGCATATTGCTTCTTATCCAGAAAGCGGGCCACCAGTTCCCGCAGAGCCTTATCCCGCGTGCTGTCAATCTGGAAAACCTGACTCAGGAGCTTCAAAGCCCCGTCGAAGTCTCCTTTTTCCATCTTGATATCACCCAGGAGTTCCATAATCATAGGGTTTCGGGTGAATCGGGAAGACGCGGCCTCAAGGATCCTTTCCGCTTTTTCCAGTTCACCCTTCAGCACCAGGACTTTGGCCAGCGTTATGTCAACCACCGGGTCAGGAATGTCCAGCTTGCGTGTTTTCAGCAGAATTTTTTCCGCCTCATCCAGTTTTCCCTTATCCCGGAGCGTTTTGGCCAGGGTAATAAGCTGTTCGATTGCTTCCTGCTGCATTCCCTCGGAATTAAATAATTCCGCCAGCTTCATTCGAGAACCGACATTGTCGGGGTCCATGTCCACAATTTTTCGGTAGGATTCCAATGCCCGCTTGGTCAGTCCTTCCTTACGGTATTTTTCGGCGATTTCCAGATATTGCCGTTTGGCATCCTGAACCATGCCCTCCTGGGTATACAGTTCGGCCAGTTGTTCGAGGGCTCGGATATTTTCCTTATCCATTCTGAGGATCTTCTTCAGGATTGCGATCGCCTTGGTGAAGAACCCCTCTCTGATGTAGTGATCTACACTCTTCTGGAAATATTCAATGGCACTTTCCCGGTTCCCCATCTGGGCAAAAAGATCCCCGATCTTGTTGATGATGTTCACCAAATCCATGTCATCCGGAGAATCCTGAACATACCGCAACAATTCATCAATTGCCGGTTTCAACTTCTTTTGCCGGATGAACTTGTCTGCTTTTTCGAGAATCTTACTTTTCTTTACTGATGCCATACCTTTCCCTTGTTTAGAACAGATGAAAATATAACATAACCCACTGTTGCGGTCAATGGAGACTCACAAAAAAGAAAACATGTTTTGTTATGAGGAGCGGTGTTGTCGGCGGTCTTTTCTTATTTCCGGACCAATTGCAGTGAAAGGAGCGAGACGTTGAAACATCGGATTGTTTATTTCCCCGATCTGTTTTTCCATCGTCTTCATCAGCGTGAAAAAATCAATTGAAGAGAGTTTCCCCCCGTGGGCAAGGAGGAGCGTGTCCGCTTTCAGTTCAGCGAGGCGATTCAAAGAAGACCTCATTCTATCTGGAAAGGGAATGGGGAAAGGTAACATGAACTTCCCATTCATGAACAATACCATGTCTGCTGCATAAAAAACCGATTCACGGCCGTTGAAAAGGCAACTGTCAAACAAAGTATGACCCGGAAGAACCAGTACTCTCCAATCCGGGAATCCGGGCAAAACATCGCCATCCTTCAGTGGGAATTCCGGTCGTATTCTCCGCGAATATCTGACCGATTCCCGTTTCTTGCCGTTTCTTCTGGCTGAAAACTGGGCCAGAAGCCGATCAACGCGGTTCTGAAGCCATCCACGCCATCCCCTGTACCAGTTGTCAACAAGGTGATGGGCAGCGATTGGAATACCAAATTTCTTTCTCAGAATCGGAGCGCCTCCCGCATGGTCCGGGTGCATATGGCTGACCAGCATCAGGTGAAGGTCCTCCATGGGGCGGTGCAGGGTTCCGGTAATAAAATCCTCAATCCGTTTGGCATCGCCCCGGCATCCCCCGTCCAGCAGCAAAAGACCTTCTTCCGATTCCACCAGAAAGATTGATGCGATGTAGCCCTCTATTTCATGAATAGTGAATGAATGCTCACTCATGTCAACAGTATATCTGACCTGATGGAAAAGTTCCAGACCCGAATC
>PFTO01000044.1 GCA_002789615.1 Acidobacteria bacterium CG_4_9_14_3_um_filter_49_7
GATCCGAACGCTCTTCCACGTTTTTATGGATAACCTGATTGGAAATGGCGTGGTACATGAAGAAGACGGGCGGTTTCGTTTTTGTTTTTCCCCTGAGCTGGAGAAGGCCTTTGCCGGGTTACGGGAATTTGTCTATACCCGGATCATTTTTTCCCACAGTGTGGCCCGTTCTGATCATATTGCCAGGCGGGTACTCAGGGATTTGTTTAACGCTTTCTACAACAATCCGAAGCTGCTTCCGGATTATGTGCTTCTGCGTGTTTCAAAGAACAGCAATGTGCCGAATCTACGCTATCTGACTGGCGGTGAACAGAAAAAAACAGCAGACAAACTGAAATCCTGTGATAAATTTATAAGAGTCATCGCAGACTATATCGGCGGCATGACAGACAGCTATGCCATGAAGGAATATCGGAAAATCAATCCGTAGGGGGACAGATGAAAATTGCCATCGGTTCTGACCACGGCGGGTTTCAGCTGAAGGAAACCGTCAAGGCCTATCTCAATGAAAACGGGTATGATGTCGAGGACCTGGGTTGTTTTTCCAGCGAGTCGGTGGATTATCCGGATTTTGCCCTGAAAGTGGCGGAGAAGGTGGCTTCCGGTGAATTTGAGAAAGGGATACTCATGTGCGGGACGGGGATTGGAATTTCCATTTCGGCAAACAAGGTGAAGGGGATCCGTGCGGCGCTCTGCCACGACCATCTCACCGCGTCTCTGGCGGCCAGGCACAACAATGCCAATATCCTGTGCATGGGCGGGCGTACGACCGGCCCGGAAACAGCAAAGGATATTGTGGATGCCTGGCTCAATACACCATTTGAAGGTGGTCGTCACTCAAGGCGTCTGGCCAAAATTGCCGAGATGGAGTGTAAGAAATAGATTGCCATTTTTTTGAGGGGGCATATTATGAAGGTTGAAAAATTACAGTCAGTTGACCCGGACGTTTTTGAAGCACTGAAGGGCGAGGTGAATCGCCAGGAGCAGAACCTGGAGCTCATCGCGTCTGAAAACTATGTTTCGGAAGCGATACTGGAAATTACCGGCTCCGTGTTTACCAACAAGTACGCGGAAGGCTATCCCGGCCGACGGTATTATGGCGGATGCGAATTCACAGACGTGGTGGAAAGGCTGGCAAGGGAACGTGCAAAGGAACTGTTTCAGGCGGACCATGCCAACGTGCAGCCCCATTCCGGTTCTCAGGCCAACATGGCGGCTTATTTTTCCGTCCTGGAGCCGGGGGACAGAATTCTCGGAATGGATCTTTCCCACGGGGGGCATCTGACCCACGGTCATCCATTGAGTTTTTCCGGCCGCTTTTTTGAGGTGTCATCCTATGGGGTTCACCGGGACACGGAGCAGCTGGACTACCAGGAATTGATGGCGGACGCGCTTCGGGAAAAGCCCAAGCTCATTGTGGCAGGCGCCAGTGCCTATCCCCGGACGCTGGACTTTCCGAAGTTCAGAGAAATTGCCGACGTAGCGGGTGCCTATCTCATGGTGGACATGGCCCATATTGCCGGTCTCGTTGCCACCGGTGAGCACCCCAGCCCGGTACCGTATGCTGATTTTGTCACAACCACTACCCACAAGACCCTCCGGGGTCCCCGGGGCGGCCTGGTCCTTTGCCGGGAAGAGTTCAAGAAGGCATTGAACCGCAACGTTTTTCCCGGAATCCAGGGCGGTCCACTGGTTCACGTGGTGGCGGCCAAGGCTGTGGCGTTGAAAGAAGCCATGACACCGGAATTCAAGGCTTACCAGCATCAGGTTGTCATCAACGCGAAAAAACTGGCAGAGGTTTTGAGTGAAAGTGGAATCCGCATCGTATCAGGGGGTACAGACAACCACCTGATGCTACTGGATGTGACTTCAATCGGTTTGACCGGTAAAACGGCGGAACTGGCGCTCGATCAGGCCGGTATCACCGCCAACAAGAATACAATCCCCTTTGACAAGAATAAGCCCATGATTGCCAGTGGTATTCGTCTGGGTACCCCCACCGTCACCACACGGGGCATGAAAGAGGCGGAAATGGAAAAGATCGGAGAACTGATTGCCAATGCGTTGAAGCATACGGAAGACGATATGTATTTAGTTGCAATCAAAGAAGAAGTGGCGAAACTGACCCGGATGTTCCCCACGCCGTACATGCCCATTATCAGATAAGAACCGGAAGAGGGGCATATTGCCCCTCTTTTTCAATATCCCAAAGGAGCGAGCATGGACCCCAGACCATCCTGGAACGATTATTTTATTGAGATGTCTTATTACGTGGCCACGAGAGCAACCTGTACACGCCGGCAGGTTGGTGCGGTTATTGTCAAAGAGAAACACATTCTGGCCACTGGCTACAACGGCGCACCGAGGGGAATTGCCCACTGCTTCGACACCGGCTGTCTCCGGGATAAGTTGAATATCCCCTCCGGCGAGCGGCATGAACTGTGCGTGGCTCTCCACGCTGAACAGAACGCCATCATTCAGGCCGCATACCACGGAATCGCCATTGCCGGATCGGAAATTTACTGTACCACCCACCCCTGCTCTATCTGCGCGAAGATGATTATCAATGCCGGGATTACCCGGATTTATTACGTGGAGGGATATCCGGATGAATATGGAAAACAGTGGCTCGACGAAGCCGGAGTGGAGCGAATTCAACTGGTTCGTCCGAATGCCGGACCGGCCGTTGTTCCTGGAATTGACTGAGCGTAAAGGACAGCTCGTTCGTCTTGAGTTCAGAAGGGGCGTCATGCCCCCAACCGGGCCGTCGCCTTCGTCGCTCTTGCGCGATGCCGCCCGGGAGCTGCACGCTTATTTCGAAGGGAAATTGACAGGATTTTCCGTTCCGTTACAGGTGGAAGGCACTGCTTTCCAGACCAGCGTGTGGACAGCACTCCAAAATGTTCCCTACGGCAAGACTGTCAGCTACGGCGAGCTGGCCGCTCAGATCGGCAAACCGAAGGCCGCCCGTGCCATTGGTGGGGCTGTGGGGAAGAATCCGATTCCCATCATTATTCCCTGCCATCGGGTTCTTGCTGCCGGAGGAAAGCTCGGCGGATTTACCGGTGGAACGGATATTAAGGAATGGCTCCTTGCCATTGAAGGTATTCGGGGATAGCCGGGGAGTAACCATGGATGAAACGCCCGGTTTTTTGAATGCTGTTCACACCCCGGTCCCTATGATTGATTCCGCGAGGATTCACCGGAACATCAGCGCCATGTCGTCCCGGGCAAACAGTGCCGGTGTCCGGTTCCGCCCCCACTTTAAAACCCACCAGTCAGCCGTGATCGGGGAATGGTTCCGGGAAGCCGGAGTCTCCGGGATTACCGTCAGTTCCGTGTCGATGGCCCGCTATTTTGCAGAGAATCAGTGGACTGACATCACATTGGCTTTTCCTTTCAACGTCCGGGAACTTGCTGAACTCAACCAACTGGATGGGCTCGCGGACATTCACCTTCTTGCGGACCATCCTGACACTGTAGCTGCTCTTGCTGCGGGTGTTACAAGGGGGCACCGGGTATTTGTAAAAATAGATACCGGGTATCACCGGACAGGAATTCCCTGGGACCGGAAGACGGACATCCTTGCACTGGTCCGACAGATTGAGTCCGGCTCCAGGCTCGCCTTTGCCGGGATCCTCACCCATTCCGGACACAGTTATCACTGTTCCGGGCCTGAAGAAGTGAAGTCAGTTTTCAGGGAAACGCTTGTAAGGATGAACAGTGTACGGGATTATCTCCGGGGAAACGACATTCAAGACTGCGAAATTTCTGTTGGAGATACCCCCGGATGCAGTGTGGTGGAGAGCTTTGAAGGCGTGGATGAAATCCGCCCCGGAAATTTCGTATTTTATGACCTGATGCAGTTGTCCCTGGGGGCCTGTGACGAAGAAGGTCTCGCACTGGCCGTAGTTTGCCCCGTTACGGGCATTTACCCTGACCGGAATGAAATTGTGGTGCTGGGGGGTGCGGTTCACTTTTCAAAAGAAAGGCTTGAAGGAGTGAACGGGCAAGTCGTCTACGGCTATGCAATTGCCATTACTTCAGATGGGTTTGGTCCCTTGAACCGGAATGTATGCCTCGTCACCCTCTCCCAGGAGCACGGCGTTGTTCAGGCCCCTGCCGAGATCATACGAAAAATGCGGATCGGCGACCTTCTGGCCTTTGTGCCGGTCCATTCCTGCCTCGTGGCCGACCTTTTTGGCGAATACCTTGATGTCTCAGGAGAGACGGTCCCCAGATTGAACAGTGCTTCGGCAGGAAGCGCTCAGCGATTTGCCCCACCGGTAAACAGCAACTCTGTCTCCTTTTGAAACATCACCCAGAGGGTGTAGGCTCCCAGCGCGGTACCGATGGGAAATCCCGGAAGATTGAAAACGCCCACAATGACCAGGAGAATCCGGCCCCAGTTTTTGTATTTCAGGGTACCGATGGCTCCGACAATGGCGGGAATGGACAGACAAATGAATAACACCGCAAAGAAGAAGCCGAGGCCGGAGGTGATGGCAATAGCTGTCTTGTCACCGCTGATCAACCCCCCTGAAACCAGCAGGATTGTAACCATCAGGCCCGCCAACAGCGTTAAGCCGCTGAATACCAGGTGAAGAACCGCCACCACTTTGACATGGGTTTCCATA
>PFTO01000026.1 GCA_002789615.1 Acidobacteria bacterium CG_4_9_14_3_um_filter_49_7
ACAACCTGATCCGAATCCACCTTGGGGAAAAAGAGAAATTTCATGCGTCCGGAACCGACGTAACCGATTGTGGTCAGAAACATAAGAATCCCAATGGAAACAGTGACTCCACGGTGCCGGATGGCTGTTCTAATAGTGGGTTCGTAGATATTTTCGATGAAAGCAGTCATTTTCCCATTGAAGTAGCGGGGCAGGGCGCGGAGTATCCGGCTATCCTTTCGCTCTTTCAAATGTGCGAGATGAGAGGGCAGGATGAAAATAGCTTCTACCAGTGAAATTGCGAGAACAGAAATGACAACAACCGGTATGGCATACATGAATTTTCCAAAGACCCCTGAAACAAAAAGAAGGGGGAGGAATGCGGCAATGGTTGTGAGAACAGAAAAGATGACCGGTACGGTCATTTCTCGCGCACCGTCCACTGCCGCTACTTTCCGGGGAATACCGGATTGAATTTTCGAGAAAACATGCTCTCCGATGATAATGGCGTCATCTACCACCATGCCGAGGCAGATAATCAGAGCAAAAAGGGAAATCATGTTTACAGAAACACCAAAGGAAGGCAGGAGAAGAAAGGCACCAAAGAAGGAAATGGGAATTCCGAAAGCAACCCAGAGCGCAAGGCGCAGTTCCAGAAACATTGCAAGCATCAGAATAACAAGAAAAAATCCCTGCATTCCGTTTGTGATCAGCAGATCCAGTCTTTCCCGGAGGATACGTGCCATGTTGGTTGTGATGTCCATGTGGAGCCCTGCGGGGGCGAGTTTTTTTTCCTGATCCAGATAGTTCTTGACTGCCTGTTCTACATTCAATGCAGACTGTTCACCAATTCGAAACACCTTGATAAGAACTGCACGGTTCCCATCATATTCAGTGGCGGAGTCTGTTTCCTCAAAGCCATCCACAATCGTTGCTATGTCCCGGAGACGGACGTAAGCGCCTTCTTTATCTCTGATCACCGGGATATCCAGATAATCGCGTCTGTTATATTTCAGTCCTTTGGTCCGAACCAGAATTTCCTCTCCCTTTTGTCGAATCTTCCCGGCTGGAATATCCTGGCAGTTTGCCTGAATGATGGAAGCGATCCGGGGGATAGTCAGGTGATATTTCTCCATCATCCTTTCCGAAACTTCGATGGAAATTTCGTAGGGTCGAACCGCATCCAGCGTAACCAGTGAGATTCCTCGTACAGCCGAAATGTCGTCACGGATCCGCTCTCCGTATCGTTTGAGATCCTTCTCAGCCAGGTTACCGTGCAGCACAACTTTCAATACCTCTGTTTTTCTGGAAACCTCCGAAACTACAGGCTTTTCAATATTCTTTGGGAAGTTCGTGATGCGGTCCACCGCACTCTTGATGTCGTCCCTCAATTTCGTAGCGTTGTAGCCGTTCTGGACTTCTATCATTACATTGCCCAATCCCTCGGTGGAGGTAGATGTGATGCGTTTGATGCCGTCAAGGCCTGCGATTTCTTCTTCAATGCGGCTGCAGACAGCTTCTTCAACGTCGGACGGAGTCGCACCACGATAGGGCACGGAGATGGAAATCATGTCCAGTGAATATTCCGGGAACACCTCTTTCTTTATGGACAGAATCTGGATAAGTCCATATGCCACGAGAAATGCCATCAGGAGATTAGCGGAAACCGGGTTGTCCACCATCCATTGAATCATGCGTTTCATCGGGTTTTTTCCTTCAGGGTTCTGACCTGCATTCCATTGGAAACGGCAAACAGGGAAGAAGTGATGACCGATGATCCGTCTGGAATGCCAGTTACAAAGACAGCTTCAGTGCTGCGGTAAATGACTTTTACCGGGAGAATTTTCAGCTTGTTGTCTTCTACAATCCAGACCTTACCGTCCCGTTCTACTTTTGGAAGTAACTCAACGGTGTTCATAGCGTTGCCAGTTAATTGAACCTGCACATACTCACCATTTTCAAGCGGAACCGGAAAGGAGAAGGGGTGTTGTACCTGAACGATCACATGAACCATTCGGGAACCGGGATCCAATGCACCTTCTGTGCGGACTGCCTTCGCCGGGTACCGGTTAACTGTTCCTTCAAAATTGGATATCACCTCGGCTGCGCAGGGTAATTGAAACAAGCCGGTATCCTGATCTGTCAATGGAACAACCACATTGAAAAGGTCTGTGGAAAAAACAGTTGCAACCGGTTTGCCCAAGGTGACGAACTGGCCGGTATCTGCCTCTTTGGTCAGGATTCTGCCGTTGAATGGGGCTTTGATTGCAGTTCTGGACAAGTTCAGTTCTGCCAACCTGACATCCGCTTTCGCACTGTCCATGGCGGCCTTTGCCGCCTTCAATTGAGGGACGTAAAGGGTCAATTGATCCGGGACCAGCGAGGGGTCTTTCAGAATTGTTTTCATCACTGAATCCCAGTCTTTTTTTGCGATATCGGCTTGCCGCATCGCTTTTTGGTAATCCACATCCCGGGCCAGGAACTGGGCTTTTGCCCGGGCAAGAGCAATCTCGTAATCGCTTTTTTCGATCTGAATCAACATCTCGCCCTTCCTGAAGAATCCACCGGTCACGAGGTTGGGGGATACCTTCACGACCTTACCGCTCACCTGGGGTGTCAGTGCCACAAAATGTTCCGGTTCAACTGTACCACTTCCGGTCACCAGGATTGGCTTTGTCTGAGTATGAACGGTTTTCACCGAAACGAGCGGGCCGTTCTTTGCGGTCTCGAGTTTTGGAGGGTGTGGGCGGAACCTGAAGAATAAAAACAGAATGATAATACTAACTGCGATAATCACGACGGGCAGGAAACTCCTCTTTTTTTTCATCTTAATTCTCCAGAAATTGTTTGGTATACGTTGAGCCCGTCCCCAAGGGCAGTTGCGAGACGGACACGGGTTTGCATCATGGAAAGGGCTACCTGATCACGTGCAACCAATTGGTTCAGATACGCAATCTGCGCGGAAAGGTAAGGCTGAATTCCGGTCGTTCCGGACAGATAGGATGTCCGTGCCTGTTTTACTTTTATGGTTTCGCTGGCTATACTTTCCGTTTCCAGTTCCAGTCGTGTGCCAGCGTCGGCAAAATTGGTGAGTGCGATGTCGACTTCTTTGAAGGCGTTCAGTGCGGTTTTCCGGTAGTCGGCAATAGCTGCCTCTACATTGTGATGAGCCTGTCGGACTGCCGCGCGTTTAGCGCCTCTATTGAAAAGTGGCTGTACAATGCCGCCCATGAGGCTCCATACAGAAGAGCCGCTGTCAACGAGCTGGGAAAGTTCGTTGCTTTTGTATCCCTTCTGGGCTGTCAAGGAAATAGTGGGAAGCAGTGCGGCCCTCGCAATGCCCACTTGAAGCAAGGCGTTTTCCACCTTCAATCGGACGGTTCTGACGTCCGGGCGCCGGTTCAGGAGCTCGGATGGCAGCCCGGAGGGAATGGGCGTCGCTTTTGTCGGGAGGCTGGAGAAATCAGTGACGGGAATTATGGCACCGATATCCCGTCCGGCCAATGCGTTGAGTGATGCTTCGAGGGCGGCAACTCTTGTTTCAGTTGTGGAGAGGGCTTGTTTTCCTGATTTGAGCTGCTGAATGGCAGTCAGGTATGTGGTGCTCTGTATTGTCCCATTGACGTAACCGGTTTTCATGGATTTCTCCAGTTCTTTTGCCGCGGCCACGGCTTCAGCGCGGAGTTTCACTTCCCGCCTGGCTTGAGAGAGCTCGGTGTAGAGTTCTACCGTGTTTGCGGCCAGTGTCTGAAAAACCACATCCCGATTTTCTTCTGCTTCCAGGAGCGATAATTTTGCCGTTTTGGCAGTGTTGGATAGTTTCCCCCATAGATCAAATTCATAGGAAGCGCTCAATTGCAGGCCAAAGGAATTATTCGTAAATGACCCACCCTGGGGTAAAAATGTTCCCAGATTGGTTTTAGAACGGGAGGCATTTGCGTCAAGGTTTATAGAGGGCAGCAGCGGGGCTCCGGCGATCTTTGCCTGTTCGCGGAAGGCGGCGAGCCGGGCAAGAATGGCCTTTGCATCTGGCGCGTTTTTCAAAACATCTTCCACCTGACGGGTCAATTTATCATCTTGAAAGGCTTTCCACCAGGCGGTACTGTGAAAATCCATCCTGGCTTTGTTTCCCCGGAAAGTCGTTCTGTTCTCACCGGGGACGCTGATTTTTCCCGGGGATGGAGCAAGGGAGCAACCGGAAAGAAACACAGTGGCAATCACAACTAAAAAAATAGGGGGTTTCGATGAGACAACAGTTGTCTTCATGGTTTCCCTCCGGTTTTTTCAGGAATGGTTAATCCTTCGTCCTCCAGAAGCTCCAGCAGTTTGTTGCTGAGCTTATCCAGAAGATCTGCCAGCAACCTCAGCTCTTCCATTGAATACTGCTCCATAATGTTTTTCAGGTTTGAGAAGTGAGCCGGCAGAAATCGACGCATGAAATCCCAGCCTGAATCTGTGAGTTGGAGGTTGACTTTTCGACGGTCCTGTTGAGAGTGGCTCCGTTTGATTAGCCCTTCTTTTTCAAGCG
>PFTO01000055.1 GCA_002789615.1 Acidobacteria bacterium CG_4_9_14_3_um_filter_49_7
AAAGCAACACAGCGAGTCAGCATCATGACGGAAGAAATCGCAGAATTGATGAAACGTGAATCTGAAACCGTCCTGTCTGTGAACACCAAGACTGATTACATCGGTCTCCTTGTTGAATCCATGAAAACGCTCACCACAGAACAGAACGGAAAAGTAGGACAGCTCCTGGACTACATGAAAGAAATCGGCCAGGATACTCGAAAGGCACTGCGCCAGTCAAAAGAACTGTCCATGCACAACCAGAAAATTCTCAATGCCATCCGCAACATCCGGGATGTGAGCGACCACACCTACAGAAATACAGCGATATTGTCCGATTCAGCATTGTCACTTGAAAAATTTGGCTGGCATCTGGAAAACCGACTCAAAACCTTCCGGCAACCCTCCCCCAAGTATGGCGGTGTCCTGAGAATTTCAGGCTTCA
Organism: Acidobacteria bacterium CG_4_9_14_3_um_filter_49_7; assembly: GCA_002789615.1. GTDB lineage: Bacteria > Acidobacteriota > Holophagae > Thermotomaculales > Thermotomaculaceae > UM-FILTER-49-7. The sequence continues at coordinate 425 of PFTO01000055.1, forward strand.
GCCTGCCCCATGATAAGCTTGATCCCCTCTCCGGTTCCACAGTCTACGAGGCTCAGGTCTTATCCCTGCTTCACAGAAGCCTGGTACGCTACGATCCTCTCTTTAACCTGAAAGCAGACCTGGCTCATTCGTGGGATGTTTCCGGAGATGGCCGCAAATATAGTTTCCGTTTGCGGGAAAACGCTGTTTTTCACAATGGACAACCCATCACATCCCGGGACGTTATCAGCACTTTCAAACGGCTTCTGTCACCCGCCTTTGAATGCAGTGCAGCTGGGATGTATTACGTGATTGAAGGTACGAAGGCATTTGCTGAAGGCAAAACAGAGGAAATCAGTGGCATCCAGGCACTGGATGAGCACACAGTGGTCTTCCTGCTGGAAAAACCCCTGGCATTTTTTGCCGGTCTCCTGACAATGAGCTATGCGGCGATTGTACCGGAAACTGACTACCTCCGGGGGCCGCAGGAAACATTCTCCGGTACGGGCTGTGGACCTTTTGCACTGGTTCATTTCGAACCCGGCAAGATACTCACACTCCGAAAATTTGATGACTTTTATATGCCGGGACGTCCCTTTGCGGACAAGGTTTATCTGGAACTTTCAAACCGAGAAGACATGTTTGATGCATTTGAATCCGGACAGATTGACATCCTCAGTATCAATGAACCGGACGATATTGCGGAAGCTGCGGCGAGGGATTCTCTCGCAAACGATATTCTGACCAGTACCCAGATTTCCACTTACTTCCTTGCGATTAACTGTCAAAAAGCTCCTTTTTCTGATTCCCATATTCGCCAGGCATTCTCACTGGCAATCGACAGGGAAAAGCTCTGCGCGACGTTCCCCCTTAATCTGGCAGAACCGGCTTCGTCTGTCATTCCTCCAGGCCTGCTTGGTTATTCGCCGGCCACTGCCCTGGTAACGTATGATCCGGATAAATCTAAATGGATACTCCAGCAACATGGCTTTGACTTTGAGCAGGAAATTGAATTGACCTTTGCCCGAAAAGGAAAGGAAGATCCGGGAGACATCCTCGCCATTGCCGATAATTTCAGAAACGTCGGCATTCGCATTCGCCTCAATGGAATGAAAAACCATTGGCCCTACATCGAAAAACGGGGACATACCATGTTCAGGGTTGGATGGATTGCAGACTATCCCGACCCTGACAATTTCATTCATACATTGTTCAACCCTGAAGCCGGGGACCCTCTTTTTCTCGGCACTGAACTGGAAGATGTGGGGTCTCTCAGTGAGAAAGCCCGCTTCACCATGAACCCCCGTCAACGGACCGAGACCTACCAGAAAATTGAGCAGATTATTGCAGACAAAACACCACTGATTCCTCTCTACCACAAGAAAGAAATCCTGATTCGTAACTCCGGTGTCAGTGGCATCATCCTGCGTGGTTTTTCTCCCTTCCTGGATGTTGAAAACATCTGGTTTAATCAGATGATGTGAGGTGCCTGCGGCACCACTGTGACTTGTAATTTGTGATTTGTGACTTGTAAAGAAAGAAGCAGAAAGTGGAGAAAAGAGTGAACTATACGGTGTCCGGTCTGATCCAAAATTTACAATTTGACAAACGGCGCAATGCGCCCTTACCACTTTTCCCCGTCTTGCAAATTACGAGTCACAAATAACGAGTCACCGTGGCAAACAACGCCACCGTGATTTGCATCACGAAAGGTGCACCTTTTTCTTCCGATCCGCCACTTCCTGTGTTAGAATTATTCTATGAATTGGTTTGATGTTACCGCGATAGCGGTGCTGGCTGTTTCGGCCGGATTTGCGTTCTTCAAAGGATTTGTTCGGGAAATCGCGTCATTGGCGGGATTGATTATCGGTGCTATCCTTGCGTTCCGATTTTTCAGGAACGGAGCTGATCTGCTGAAACCCTGGATACACACCGAAAACATCCGGAATATTACAGCCTTCTTTGTAATTTTCCTGGTCATTGTTCTAATTTCCGCCGTTATTTCCTTCCTGATTAAGCGGCTTTTTGATTCGGCTGGCCTTTCCTTTTATGACAGGTTTCTGGGCCTGCTGTTCGGACTGCTCAGGGGCATCGTAATTGTGTACGTGTTTGTTATCGTTCTTCAGGGATTCGGGATGGCCGGGAATACACTGAATGAATCAAAAAGTTACCGGATCGTGGCCCGCACAATGGGAACCATATTGTCCTTTGTTCCATCCACAAAGGAAAGTTCCCCCAAGCAATCACAGGAAGAGAAAAAATCATGAAGGAAAATCTCTATCAATTTGTAGACAAAATGATTCAAAGCCATTTCACGGTATCTGAAACGTTGGAACTCGTTGAAAAAGTCTACATTGAAAAAATGCTCAATCGTCATAATCAAAATGTCTCTGCAACTGCAAAAACCATGCAGGTACATCGAAATACTTTGATGCGCAAAATTAAATCTCTCGGTATAAGGGAATAAGCCCCATGCAGATCGCGTTTATCCCCGGATCACTCATGGGAAAATGGCAACTGCCTGCACATTCGAACTGTGTAGCTGCTGAAACTCTGGAAGATGAAGTTGTTAAGACTGCTGATATAGTTATCGTCCTGGAGGCCCTCGTTCCCGAAGTGTCCTGTGGAAAATGGCCGGTGCAGAGAATGGTGGTAGATGCAGCCGATTCCAAACCGATGCCTGAACAGGTGAGAAACTGGCTGCTGAAGGGGGCCCGAACCGTCGCATTGGATCCTTCAGAGCGCATTGCTTCGTTCATAGGACTGCGAAATGTCGCTTCTTTGAATGCGGGCTTTCATGGCATTGTCGGAAATTCTCCTCAAATGAGAGAATTAAGAGAAATGATAGAAAAAGTAGCCCACACATCCGCTACCGTTCTCATTCGGGGAGAAAGCGGAACAGGGAAAGAACTGGTGGCACAGGCAATCCACCGTCTGAGCCCGCGGAAAACACGCCCGTTCGTCCCGGTCAACTGTGCCGCCATTCCCGAAACCCTGTTGGAAGACGACCTCTTCGGCCATGTGAAAGGCGCATTCACGGATGCCAGAACAGACAGAAGAGGAAAACTGGAAGAGGCTGACGGCGGAACCCTGTTCCTCGATGAAATCGGTGACATGCCACCGGTACTGCAGGTCAAGCTACTTCGTGTGTTACAGGAAAAAGAGATTCAACCACTGGGGAGTAATCGGCCAAAGAAAGTGGACGTCCGAATCATTGCTGCTACAGCCGCCAATCTCGAAGAAATGATAAAAGCGAAACAATTCCGGGAAGACCTCTATTTTCGACTCAATGTAATTCCCATTTTCATTCCACCTCTCCGCAAAAGGGTGGGAGATATTTCTGAACTGGTTTCACATTTTTCCCATATATTGAGCGAAAAACACGGCATTCCTGAATTCAGACTCACAGAGGCTGCCATGGATGCCCTTACACACCATCCGTGGCAGGGAAACGTCCGGGAACTGGAACATTTCATGGAAAGAACGCTCGTTCTTTTCGAAGGGAATGGTCCAGTGGACGTGGACGCCCTGTCCTTTTCACCTGGAATGGGGAAATTGTCATGAAATCAACTGACACAAGCAGCGGCCTTTTCATTACGTTGGAGGGGGGCGAAGGTTCAGGTAAGTCAACTCAGGGACAAATGCTCACCCGCCACCTGCAGGGAAAGGGGCATCATGTTGTCTGGACGAAGGAACCGGGTGGAACGGAAATCGGGCAGGCCCTTCGGAAGGTGGTAATGTCAAATCACCATGGAGATATGGTTCCGGAAACCGAACTGTTGATTTATCTGGCCGACCGAACTCAACACGTGAAATCCAAGATATTGCCAGCGATGCGGGAAGGGGGAATTATCATTTCAGACCGATACCATGATTCCTCAGTTGCCTACCAGCACTTTGCGCGGGGTGTCCCCATGGCCACGCTGGATTTCCTTTTCAGGAATCTGGCGGGTGGCCTTGTTCCGGACATTACGTTTGTTCTGGATATCTCCCCTGAGACTGCGATTAAGCGGATTGAAAAGCGAACCGTTGAGCATCCTGAGTCCCTCTCGAAGTTTGAAGAAGAAGCACTTTCCTTTCACAGGAAAGTAAGACAGGGTTTTCTTGAAATTGCTGCAAAGGAGCCGAACCGGGTTAAGGTAATCCCCGCCGACCGCCCCCGGGAGGATATATTTGATCAGATCCTGACCTTCCTGATCCCCCTTCTTCCGGCAACACATCCCGGAGGAGCAACAT
>PFTO01000031.1 GCA_002789615.1 Acidobacteria bacterium CG_4_9_14_3_um_filter_49_7
GGCCGGGCATTCTGTGAACACGGAAAATGATGGGGAGAGTATGGTACCAGTCGAAATTTCTGCCGTAAATGGAACCTGAAGACGGATTGTGTACTCCGATCAGGGAGCAATTTATGTCAGCGGGTTTCTGCGCAGCCTTTGGATAGAAGCGTTCGATCAATTTATGAACCTGGGCCGCATTCTGTGGTAAGAGCGCGTTGCTTCCATAAAAATCCATTTCCATCGCCGGATAGTCGCTCACCTTGTTCACGCTTTCCAGTGTGGCAAGGGGATACTTGATTAGGAACAGAACCATCAACAGCAATGCCAGTATCAGTTTTTTCACGACAGCCTCCATGTTCCGGATTCACCCTATTGTGCCGCTTTTTCCCCCGATTAGCAAGTAAAGAAAGGGAAGTGTTCTGTGTTCAGTGTTCTGTGTTCTGAGCGGAATGGGATGGACAATCTTCTGAGTTTTGCTTAACAATCCACTATCCACGATTCACTATCCACGGCAGCGCTTGCGCCGCCTCCCACTCAACCTTGGTTTTTACTCAAGCTCAACCTGCACCGGCGTAAGCGGTGCTTCCCCCTTCAGTACGGCATTTACATTGCCGGCGGCCAGGATGGCCATATCATTCCGGGCCTTTTCGGTTGCCGAACCGATATGGGGCAGCAGTACCACATTATCCATGGTCTTCAGTTCTTCGGTAATATTCGGTTCAAATTCATAGACGTCCAATCCGGAATAGGCTATTTTCCCGGAATTCAATGCGTTCACAAGGTCTTTTTCCCTGACAACAGGGCCCCTTGCGGTGTTGATAAACACCACGCCAGTTTTCATTCTGGTAAATTCCCGTTGTGTGAACATGTGGCGGGACTCCGGTGTCAGTGGCAGGTGTAGTGATATGAAATCGGATTCTTTCAGCAGGGTCTCAAAGTCAACGAGGGGGTAGGGGACAGGCTGTTTCGTACGGGAATAGTAGAGAACCTGGGCATTGAATCCTGATACCATCCGGGCAAAAGCCTGTCCGATTCGGCCCATGCCGACAATCCCCACGGTTTTCCCGTCCAGTCCCTTTCCAGTCAGGAGAAGGGGGCCCCAGCCCTGAAATTTTCCTTCCCGGGCAAACCGGTCTGCCTCCACTATCCGCCTGGACGCGGCGAGAAGCAGTGCCATAGCCAGCTCGGCCGTGGCCTCTGTCAGTACATTCGGGGTGTTGGTTATCGCGATGCCCTGCTTATTTGCCACTTTGATGTTGATGTTGTTGGTTCCCACCGCGTAATTGGCAATGACCCGGCATTTCCTGGCCTCTGAAAGTATGTCTGCACCAATAGGGTCAGACAACATGGAAATCATGCCGTCGAAATCCCGTAAGCCCCGGATCAGTTCATCCGGTGAAATCAGTCCAGGTTCCTCCCGGACGACGACTTCATATCCTTTTTCACTGAGAAACCGGATTCCCGCTTCCGGGATTCGTTTTGTGACAAAAACCTTCATGGCGGTCTACTGTTCTTTCCTATTCCAATGTTCCGGTTACCGCTTCCACTGCCCGGAGAATGGAAAGTTCCTCCACAAGTTCCTTCATGGTGTTATGGTCTTCGTACAGGGGCCGGTCGATGTCGAGAAATTCCACATGTTTGCGGATGGTGTCTTTCGCTGTCTGAACGCCCTGTCCGAAATTGAAATCACGGAAATCCAGTGCCTGGGCGGCGGCCATGAATTCAATCCCAAGTATGCCGAAGGCATTGTCCATTATCTGGAAGTTCTTCTGCGCCGTGTTCATTCCCATCGAGACAAAGTCTTCCTGATCTGCGGCCGCCGGGATGGATTGGATTGCTGCCGGAGTAGAGAGAATTTTCTGTTCCACGATCTGCATATCGGCAGTGTACTGACTCAGCATCAGCCCGGAAAACATGCCGGCACCTTTTGTCAGGAATGGGGGAAGTCCGCCGCTCAATGCCGGGTTGTTCAATCGATTCATCCGGCGTTCGGAAATGACGCTGACCATTGTGACTGCCATGCCGATCATTTCCATGGGGAGCGCAACCGGTGTTCCCTGAAAATTAGCACCGGAAATCTGGATTCCGTGGTCCGGGAAGAAAACCGGATTATCTCCCACACCATTCAACTCGATTTCCACCTGGGAACGGGCGTAGCCCAGCGCGTCCCGTGCGGCTCCAATAACCTGGGGAGTGGAGCGCATGGAGTACGCGTCCTGCACTTTAACTTTCAATTTGCCGGTGAGAAGGTCGCTGCCTGCCACACAGTTTCGAATATTGGCGGCACTTTGTCTTGCGCCGGAAAAGCCCCTTGCCATATGAAGGCGATCGTCATAGGGGCTGAAGTTTGCCATCAAGGCTTCCAGAGACATGGCGGCGGCAATTTCCGCCTGCTTCAGCCAGTTTTTTGTGTCATAAATCATCAAGGCGCTAATGGCGGTGAGAACATTAGAGCCGTTGATGGCAGCCAGGCCGTCGCGCGCCTGCAGGCCCGGCACGGGAATTCCAGCCCGTTCCATTGCCACATTCCCCGGCAGCAGTTCGCCATCGAACCAGGCCTTTCCTTCACCCATCAATAGAAGCGCGATTTGTGCCATCGGGGCCAGGTCTCCGGACGCGCCCACCGAGCCCTTTTTGCAGACAAAGGGAGTGACTCCCCGGTTGAGCATGTTCACCAGTGTTTCGGTAATGACAAGGCGGCAGCCGGAGTTTCCGTGAGCGTGGACGTTGATGCGTCCTGCCATGGCGCCCCGTACCCAGTCCGCCGGCATGGCATCACCAATTCCCGCGGCATGGTTGTAAATCAGATATTTCTGGAATTCCTTGACCTGTTCGTCATCCAGTACAACTTCCGAAAACTCTCCGATGCCGGTGTTGACGCCGTACATGATTTCGTGTTTCTCAATCTTGTCTTCCAGCATCCGGCGGCATTTTTGAATTCGCTCTTTCGCGTCCGGGTGAAGTTGAACCTCTTCACCCTCCCGGGCAATTCGCACCAGTTTTTCCACTGTCAGTGAATGGCCATCCAGTACAATCATTCCACACTCCTGAACTTATAAATTTCCTTCCTGATCATCATAACGCAGACGCCCCCCCCTGTGAAAGGGGAAAGAAGGGATGCGGCGCAACGCGCCGCAGGTTGAGTAGAAGGCAAGGTTGAGGTTGAGTAAATACAGGGAATTGGCTATTCGCCCTTCTTGTCTAACGCCCACGCCCACGCATAACGCCTTCGGCACTGTGATTTGTAACTCGTGACTTGTGATTAGCGGGATAAGGAAAGACAGGGAATGGGTCATTTACTATTCCCTGTCTTTTCTGGCCCCTACTCCAACTCCTACCCCAACTTTATTACGGACAGGTCAGGGTGCTGCCGTCTGCCTGGGGGTTGTAAATGAATGTCGGAATGCCCATTGCCTCAATCGCCTGGATCCGGATGCAGTCATCGGGTCCGAAATAATTGCCCTGACAATAGAAGGCTTGCAGTTGTGTATTGTGGGTAACATCCGGGATATCTGTCAGGAGACAATCATACAGGTACAGGTATTTCAACTGGGTGAAGGCGGACATATCCGGCAGGGATGTGATCAGGGTATTCCCAGCAAATAAACCCTCCAACTCTGTGAAACCGGAAATGCCCGACAGGTCGCTGATGTCGGTATTCTCGCAGTACAGCCACTTCATGTGGGTAAAGGTAGATAGTCCCGGGATGCTGGAAATGACCATGCCTCCACAATACAGGTAGGCCAACTGCGTGTTTCCTGATAGATCCGGAAGGGACGTGAGGGGATTCCCACTGCATCCAACCAACGTCAATTGCGTCATGGAAGACAGTGCATCCAGCGAGGTGATATTATTGTTGCTACACCCGAAAAAAGACAGGCCGGTGAGTGACGAGAGCCCTGGGATGGATGACAGATTATTGAAACTGCAGTCCAGAGCCTGCAGATTGGGAAACACCGATAGATTGTAGATGCTGTCCATCTGGTTGAATGAAAAACGGAGATTCAACATGGTGCTCGCCGAGGCCGTCAGGTCCGGCAGTGCTGTGAACTGGTTTCCATCAATCATCAGGAACTGCAGACCGGTGAGCGAGGAAATGCCTGGAATTTCACTCAACTGGTTATTCTTCACCCAGAGTGTTTTCAGGGCAGTCATGGCGGAAACATCCGGTATGCTCTCGAGATTATTGTTGTCCAGGTAAACATAGGACATGCCCACCAGTGGATCGAAGCTGTCGATACGAACAATGTGATTGTTCGGCGCTTTCAGGAGGCGCAGGTGAGACATGCCATACATGTTCGGGAGCCAGCTGAGGTTTTCGTTCTCACAGATCAGGGTATCCAGATTCTTGAAGAGGGCAATACCTGTGATGTCTTTGATCTGACCATGCCAGGGATTGTTGACACTGGTATCAATAACGGTCACAGCATCCCGTTCGGAAATGTCGAGGAAGCCACTGGCGTCGGCATCAAAATTGGCAAGGAGATAGGCGTCAAATGCCGGGTCAATTGCGCCGCTTTCCGTTTCGCGATAAAGCTCTGTGCCCTGGAAGAAAACGTGCCGGTCCTGTGCCGTATTTCCGGTGATGGAAATGGGCGCCGTGATCCCCTGATCGGACCGGAC
>PFTO01000118.1 GCA_002789615.1 Acidobacteria bacterium CG_4_9_14_3_um_filter_49_7
GACCGCATAGAAAACATCCCTGAGTCGTAAGGGCGAGTTCGCCAATTGGGTATGGCTGCCCCGGGACAGGAGATCGATTGATCCGGGCTTAATCCAGTGTAATTAGAATTAAATAGAAACTTCGATAGTTGATGTTACCCTCGAGAGAATGAAGGAGAGATCTGCAGGTTAGGATTTGTCCGGTTGAAACAAATCAGGAACAATTCTCGTATCCAAACTTGATAAGGTCTAGGGGAGAGAGGGGAACATGAAGACGAACAGAGTGCCAATTTTTTTCATTATTTTGTCCTTTTTAGTTATGCTGCCGCCGGCAGCTGCGTCGGTTTTAACAGACAGCTTTCACAAAAGCATTTCTAAGGCCGAGAGTATCGAAAAGGTGACGCTGGATAATGTGAACGGAGACTGTCATTTCTTTCTGGCACCGGAAAATGGAAATCTTGATATTGACGCAAAGGTGACCATAAAAGGTCCCTCTGACGAAGAATGTGAGAGTTACTACCAGAAAGTAAAAATTGATGTCACCCGGGAAAATCATGTATTGAAAATTGTTGTAACCCGGCCACGTTCAGTCTCCTTTTTTGGTCTGGGGAATTCGATTCGCATGTCTGTTGATTTTGAAATTTCCATTCCGGTTCCAATGGATGTATCTGTGGATCTCGTGAACGGAGACGTCAACGTTGAAGCGATGAAACGATGCAGTGTTGATGTCGTGAACGGAGACGTTCATATGAAAGGAATTGCAGGCGCCTCCGTTGAGGCGGTGAACAGTTGCATCGATATTCGTGATGTAAAAGAGTGGGTCGTAATAGACGCTGTAAATGGAAACCTGAATCTTGTATCTGCTTCCCCTGATCTGGAAAAAATCAAGGTTGAATTCGTGAATGGAAGTATGACGGTCCAGATCCCCACTGCCAGCGTGGGACGATTGAATATGGACTCAGCTACTGGAACAGCTGATCTCAAAGAGAGGAAGGACGGAAAGACCTGGGAGACTCGGATGCATGGAAAGAGAATTCATGTATCTGATAAAGGAAAGGCAAAAATTTCCCTTGAAAATGTGAACGGCAAGATTACGCTGCTTTGCGATTGATGTTTTTGATTTAAGAAAATAGAAGGGGGGCCAAATGGGCCCCCCTTTTTTATTGTCCTTGTTCGAACGGCTATCAGTCGTCTTCCCCGAATTTAATTCCCTGGGCGAGAACAAATTCAGAACCATAGTTTATGGCAGATGTCAGCCGCCTCATGTAAAGCTTCCATGAGTCAGAGCCCGACTCACGGCCGCCGCCGGTTTCCTTTTCACCGCCGAATGCGCCGCCGATTTCAGCGCCTGAAGTTCCGAGATTGATGTTGGCCATCCCGCAATCACTTCCTGCGGGTGAGACAAACTTCTCCGCGTAATGGAAGTTCCGGGTAAAAATGGAAGAGGAAAGCCCCTGGGGTACGTCATTGTGCTTCTCAATCGCGTCGTCAATAGAATCGATTTCAATGATGTAGAGAAGCGGTGCAAAGGTTTCTTCCTGAACAATCTTGAAGTGGTTCTCGACTTGTGCGATGCACGGTTTTACAAAAGAGCCTTTCCCTTCAATCCGTTCACCGGCATAGAGGATTTTCCCACCTGCTTTCTTGACTTCGTCCATGGAGCGTTCGTATGCGACAATTGCCTGCTCGTCCACGAGGGGCCCCATTACAGTTTTTGGATCGAGGGGGTCTCCAATACGGACGTGCTGATATTTCTCCACGAGTTTGGAAATGAATTCGTCCTTCACATCCTTGTGTAACAGTACGCGGCGAGTCGAAGTGCAGCGTTGGCCGGAAGTACCGACAGCACCGAAAAATACACTGTTCACAGCGTTGTCAACATCCGCATCCTCCATTACAACAACGGCATTGTTGCCGCCGAGCTCCAGAATGGTACGGCCCAATCGGGCGCCCACAACTTCGCCGACGTGTTTGCCCATGGGAACAGAGCCGGTAAAGCTGACCAGGGGAACCCGCTTGTCCTGAAGGAGACGTTCGCCAACAGTGGATCCTTTTCCGATGATCAGATTGAATACGCCTTCACAGTCATGGCGTTTTGCTACCCGGTTTACTATGTTCTGCACTGCAACCGCACAAAGGGGTGCCTTCGAAGAAGGCTTCCAGATCATCGTATCGCCGCATACGGCAGCCAGTGCCGCGTTCCAGGCATAGACAGCTACTGGAAAGTTAAATGCGGAAATAATACCGATCGTGCCAAGGGGGTGCCACTGCTCCTGGATGCGGTGCTCAGGCCGTTCTGATGGCATGGTTTTGCCGTAGAGCTGGCGGGAGAGACCTACCGCAAAATCGCAGATATCAATCATTTCCTGCACTTCGCCCAGGCCTTCCTGGTAGATTTTACCCATTTCAAGAGATACGAGTTTTCCAAGCGGTTCTTTGAACTTTCGCAACTCATCCGCAAGATCCCGAACTACGAGTCCACGAATCGGAGCAGGCGTCATGCGCCATTTCTTCCAGGCTTCTGTGGAAACCTGCATTACATGCTCAAAGTCTGCTTCATTGGTCTGGAGAACTGTTCCGATGGTCTCCCCTGTAGCCGGGGAAAAGGAAACAAGTTTGTCACGACCTTCGCCGCTGATCCATTCGCCGGCATAGGTACCGCTGAGAACACCCTCTAAACCAAGTTCTTTCATGAATTCCATGAAATTCCTCCTCAATCAAAACTACAATCTTCTGCGTGATCACTATAAATGACAGAAGCGTTGTTTTCAATCCCTGCTTTCGATTTATGATAAAATCTTGCTTTAAAATCAGGAGGAATGAATAGATGGAAGAACCCCATTTTCATGTTGTACTTGTTGAACCTGAGATTCCGCAGAACACGGGTAACATTGGCAGATTGTGCGTGGGGGCCAATTGCAGCCTGCATCTGGTTCAACCCCTTGGATTTTCCCTTGAGGATCGCTACATGAAGCGGGCGGGTCTGGACTACTGGAAGCACCTGGAGTGGCACCTCCACAACAGCTTTGAGGAGTTTCTGGAGAAGGTTAATCCGAAACACTTCTATTTCTTTTCAAAGAAAGCCGCGAAGGGATACTGGGACGTTTCCTTCCAGCAGGGAGACGCATTGGTATTCGGAAAGGAAACACTGGGACTTCCGGAATCTCTCATTGAACAATACCCGGAAAAGTCCCTGAAGATTCCCATGCCGGGAAAAACCCGGAGCATCAATCTGGCAAACAGCGTGGCTGTTGCAGTCTATGAGGGAATGAGGCAGCTCCATGTTTCTGCGTCCACTGATTGACCTTTCCAAACTTGTCGCCCAAAGAGCAGGAACCGATAGTGTGGAAGTCTACTATCGCTGTACATTTTCTGAGAGAAAAGTGAAGAAAGTATCTGACAAGGGAAGGGGCGTTCGTGCCTTCACACGAATTCGATGGCAGCGGGCGGGGATGGAATGGTCTGTGGGCCTCGGTGGTTTTCTGCCCTCTCTACCTGCTATGGAAGCGTTGATTGAGTTAGCATCTCCCGGGAAAATGGAAATCCCCATTCCGGTTGGTCAGTTTGAGAAACAATTTTCAATTTCTCCGTCACAGGATAAGGACTGCAACGTGACAGGCTGGTTTCGTGATTTTCTCGTTACAGCTTCCGGTGTTCGCCTGTCAGCCGAAGGAAGATTCAGTCTTTTTGAGGATGAATACGGATTGTGGAATGAAAAACCAAAATGGACAGGGCTGCAGGGAAATGGAGATCACTCGATTCTGTCCCCCCAGGCGGCCCTTGTTCTGCTTCAGGCGGGGCTTCTGAAAGGCATTGCCTGTAGAAAAAGGTGCAGGGGATTTCTGCATAACGTTTTTGACCGCGTGGGAGATGAAAGTATGAACTGGTGTCGGACACCGGATAATCTGGATGTCCTCTCTGGGGCAGTGGGGCTCACTGTTCCGTCAGGGGCTGGAAATGGGGGACGGATATGCAACCGGGCAGTTATTGATACCAGGGGCGGGGCGCATCTTTTTTGCGGTAATAAAAAAATCGGTATGCTCAGTCAGTCCGTGATAAAATCTATGAAGAAAGTATCAGATGAGTATCGGCTCTATCGACACAGATCAATGTTTCAATTACCCTGGGTAGAGCTGAAGGGAGGAGCAGAATGGGAATCTCATTGAATATGAGAAAAATGTCATATCTGACAGAGAGTACTACGTATCAGGAACTGGTCAGGAAAGGAGAAGCATTCTTCAAGCGGGTATGTGAAGACGCGGAAATCGGTTTCACGGACCTTCCCGAAAACCTCGTATATGTGGACCGATGCGACGAAGCCCTGAACAGCCTCCCCAAAGGTGTCGAAACACTTTATGTTCTGGGCATCGGTGGCTCTGCCCTTGGAACCTCCATGCTCATCAACGCGTTGCCGGATAGCTGCAGCCGGAGGGTTGTGGTGGTAGATAACGTAGACAGTGACACGATAGAGCGGCTGTTGGGGCAGATGAACCCTGAGAAGAGTGTCTTGAACGTGATTTCCAAGTCCGGATCAACTGTGGAAGCTTTGTCCCTGTTCAGTGTCTTTTTTGCACGTCTTGATGAGGAGTTGGGAAGGAAAGAGGCGTTTCGGAGGGTG
>PFTO01000149.1:0-4494 GCA_002789615.1 Acidobacteria bacterium CG_4_9_14_3_um_filter_49_7
CAAAGGCAATGCCGAGATCAGCCTTTTTTGTTAGAACTTTTTTCCGGATGTCTACCATATTGGCTTCCACCGTGGGGTCCGGATGGTGGTTGGGGAAGTGTCCGTCTACCTCGCAGAACAGCTCAACCACCTCACATCCCATTTCCCGGAACACACCGGGCCCAACCGGGCCGGCAATTCCGTTTCCGGCATCCACCACAACCTTGATTCCTGCGGCGGAATTTTCTGGGAACTGATTCTGAAAGTACTTCAGATAGGGGGACAGCATGTCCACTTTGGTGGAATTGCCGGATTTTCCACTTTCAGGCAAGCCCTTCTGCCATCCCTGCGCCAGCTCGTACACTTCCTGGATTTCTTTCCCGGAAAGGGCGTCAGTACCAATCAACATTTTGAATCCATTGAATTCAGGTGGGTTGTGGCTGGCTGTCACTACGATGGCGCCGTCCACCTTTCTGTCAAATCCCGAGAAGTAGAGGACGGGAGTGGGGATGAGACCTCCATTAAGCACAGAAATCCCAAGAGAGTTCAGGGCACCGGTCAAATACTGGATGAAAACCGGTGTGGATTCCCGGGCATCTCCCGCAATTGCGACGGTAAGCGATTTCCCTGGAGTTCGGGATTTGAGGAATTTGCCGAATCCGTAGCCGATGGCCGTGACGGTATCTGCTGTGAGATCTGTGTCCACAACGCCCCGGATGTCATACATTCTGAAAATAGATGGATTCAGTTTCATTTCCTTTTCCTCCAATTTGATGGGCTGCCGGCATTTGGTCGGTGCCGGTGTTTCACGATTCGTTCTTCAATTCCGGGTCAAAGCATTTGCGGCACCTTGCTTCGTAGATGTCTGCAGCGCCGACGACAATTCTCTCGCCGTCGTGGATTTTGCGCTGGTTCCTGATGGCGGGGTTTCCGCATTTTACGCAGATGGCCAGCAGTTTGCTCACGTATTCGGCTTCCGCCATCATGCGCATCGTATGTTCAAATGGCTTACCCAGATAATCCTGATCCAGTCCCGCGCAGATGACCCGTTTTCCCCGCATTGCCAGTTCTTTCGCTACGTCTATAATGCCATCATCGAAGAATTGGACCTCATCAATTCCAACCACTTCTTCACCATCCACCGCTGCCAGGATTTCACTGGACTTGTTGACAATGGTGGCGTCGAATTTCAGGCTGCTGTGGGAGGCGATTTTCTTTTTGTCGTAGCGCTTATCCATTTCCGGTTTGAAGACGGCCAGATTCAATCTGGCAATCTCGGCGCGCCTCAGCCGTTTGATCAGTTCTTCTGTCTTTCCACTGAACATGCACCCGCAGATCATTTCGATCCAGCCTGTTTCTGACGGCAAAATATGCATCATGAGATTCTCCCTTTATATTGTATCCATTCTAACTTAATGGCGAAAATGACGGATTCCGGTAAACAGCATGGGAATTCCGTGTTCATTGGCGGCTTCAATTACTTCTTTGTCCCGGATAGAGCCACCCGGCTGGACAATGGCTTTAACGCCATAGCTCGCTGCGGCATCGACTGAATCCCGGAAGGGAAAGAAGGCGTCGGAAGCCAGAACACTGCCCCGCAGTTCTTTCACTGCCTTTTCCACCGCTATTTTGACGCTGTCCACACGGCTCATCTGGCCGGCACCGATGGCCACAGTTTCATCCGGTTGACAGAATACCACTGCGTTGGATTTGACGTGTTTTACAACGGTCCATGCAAATTCGAGAGCGCGCATCGTTTCCGTGTCCGGTGTGCAGGCAGTGGCAATTTTCCATTCGGCGGGAGTTTCTGTAATGGTGTCTGATTCCTGTATCAGTATGCCGCCTCGAACGCGTTTCATCTGGGAAAATGGAGTGGGTGGCGCGTCGAGGGGCAAGGAGAGGATGCGCAGGTTTTTCTTCTTTCCGAAAACGGCAAGGGCGTCTTCGGTGAAACCGGGCGCTACGATAACTTCCACGAAATTTTTGGCCATGTGCTCGGCCAATTCGGCATCCACCTTCCGGTTCAGCGCGATAATGCCGCCGAACGCGGATTGCGCGTCGGTGGAATGTGCCCGCTTGAATGCGCGCATCAGTGAGGTTTCATCCCGTCCGATTCCGCATGGATTGGCATGTTTGACAATAACTGCGGCTGGCAGTTCAAATTCACGGACCATGGCAACGGCGGCGTCCGTATCCATGATGTTGTTGTAGGACAGGGCCTTACCCTGGTGTTGTACAAGATTGGGCAGTGAGGCCGGTTCCGGGTTCGGTTCCGAGTAAAAGGCGGCTTTCTGGTGGGGATTTTCCCCGTAGCGGAGGGCCTGTTTGTGCTTGAATTCCAGCAGGAGCTTTTCCGGATGCAGAATGTCCATGCTACGGTTGAAATAACCGGAAATGGCAATATCGTAGCTGGCGGTGTGGGCAAATGCTTTCCTCGCCAGTTCCCTTCGAAGCTCAAGGGTTGTTTCTCCTGTTTCTCTTAACTGGCGCAAAACTTCTTCGTAATCACCCGGGTCAATGACCACCGTGACACTTTGAAAGTTCTTGGCTGAGGAACGAATCAGTGTTGGTCCACCGATGTCAATATTTTCAATAATGTTATTCTCTTCGGCACCTGATTTCACAGTTTCCCGGAAAGGGTAGAGGTTGACGCACAAGATGGAAATCGGAGTAATGCCCAGCTCCCGGATCTGCTCCAGGTGATCCGGGTTGTCGGTATCTGCCAGCAAGCCGCCGTGAATGGCTGGGTGAAGTGTCTTGACGCGCCCGTCAAGGATTTCCGGGAATCCGGTTCGGCCACTGACCGGTGTTACCAGGACGCCCGCTTTCTTGAGAACGTTCCCGGTGCCGCCGGTGGAAAGGATCTCAAAGCCCAGCTCACTTAGTCCAATTGCGAACTCCGTTACACACGCCTTGTCACTGACAGAAATGAGTGCAGTCTTAACCATCAATTCTCCTTCAGTCTCAAAGAATTTTCGTTTCGTTGCCTTCCTAATTGTAAGGGGAAGTCTTTCATCAGTTCAATTACTTTTTCCTGATTGACGGAAGAAAGTGCAGAATCCGCTCGTACGATTCGAAATTTGGCCGTTTCCAACGTTTGCAGAAGAGCTTCCTGGACGGCTTCAACTGACAGTGTCGGCACAAAGTGGTTCATGGAAGCGACACGTTCCTGGAGGTTTTCGGAGGTTGTGCGAAGGCAGGCTGCGGTTTCTTCATAATCAAAGTTCCAGGCGATAGAACCATGCTGGAGCATTCGGGTGGATTCCCGGTGCTGGGCGCTTCCAACCAGTTTGCGGCTTTGGGCCAGAATTTCGTAATCGGAAGGCAAAAGAAAACAGGCAAGCCCCTGTTTCAAGCTGTTTCGGCGTTCTTCGGGGCTCACAGCCCCGGCAAAATGGCAGGGGATGCCAATCTTCTTCAGCGTTTTCAGAAGATGGTTGGCGATTTCCTTGTACATGCCCACCACACTGCGGTCCTGAAAAACGGAAATCGGGGCGGAAACCATGTAGGTGATGTCATTCTTGTGGTAAACGGCACCGCCGCCTGTGCTTCGTCTGACAATGGGAATGCCGTTTTCGGCACAGAAGGGGATGTCCACAACCTGTTCCACATTCTGGGAGCGTCCGATGGAGATCGCCGCGGGGGTCCACCCGTATAGCCGGACGTTGATGCCGGTTCCAAATTTCAGGTAGTATTCATCGATTGCCATGTTCATAGATGGCGAGAAAACTTCGTAAGGGGAAAACTGAATATCAGTCATAGGTAATTCCGGATTCAAAAAAATCGCTGATCTTGTATTGAAGTGCTTCCGCAATGTGAGGGGCTTCTATTTTTTCCAATTGCTCGAGATCCGCAATGGTACGGGCAACTTTCAGTACCCGGTTGAAACTCCGGGAAGAGAGACTCATTTTACGGGACGCGGTCAGGAGAAGGGTTTCTGCGTCCGGTTCCATCCGACAGACTGTCTTCAATTGGGTTTCACTGATCCATGCATTGGCACCAGGGTTGCGGTGAAGCTGAATCTGACGGGCTTTTTCCACCAGCTCCCTGACATCCCGTGATGTGAGGCCGGTATTGCCGGCAACCATCTGTTCCAGTGGGATCTGCGGTACGTTGATGAGGAGGTCGATTCTGTCCAGGATTGGACCGGAAATTCGGGAGCGATAGCTTGAAATGCGATTGGGCGTGCAGTGGCATTCCCGCACTTTTGAGCCGAAATACCCACAGGGGCATGGATTCATGGCTGCCACAAGCATGAAGCGGGAGGGAAACTCAACAGTTCCTGAGGCCCGGGAAATCCGCACGCGGCCGTCTTCCATGGGCTGGCGAAGAACTTCCAATGTTCGCCTGGGAAATTCTGGAAATTCATCCAGGAATAAGACCCCGTTGTGTGCGTATGACACCTCACCGGGGTTGAGTCTGGTTCCTCCGCCGATGAGGCCGATGTGTGAAATTGTGTGATGGGGCGCGCGGTAGGGCCTGACCCGGACAATGCTTTTGTCTTTCAGGATGCCA
>PFTO01000149.1:4521-6263 GCA_002789615.1 Acidobacteria bacterium CG_4_9_14_3_um_filter_49_7
CATGGTGGTTTCAATTTCTTCCTGATTGGACATGGATGGTAGGATGGACGGCAGTGCTTTGGCCATCATACTCTTCCCGGCACCGGGAGGTCCGTACATCAACAGATTGTGGTTACCTGCTGCCGAGAGAATCAGTGCCCGTTTGGCATGTGTCTGGCCCTTGATTTCCTCCAGCGTGACCGGGAATGTGTCCTGCGGAGGCGGTTGCGGGCATTCCGGTTCCATGATGTCCTCAATTCCATTCAAAATGGTGATGAGATGATTCAGTGATCGATAAGCGACCACTGATCCTTCCTTCACCGCACGGGCCTCGCAATAATTGGGTTCCGGCACAAAGAGAGTCAATCCTTTAGATGCGGCAGAAATGCTGATGCTGAGTATACCAGTCACCGGTCGCACGGAACCGTCCAGTGAAAGCTCTCCCACGAACATCTTGTCTTTCAATGCCGTTTTCGGAATTACTTTCCTTGATGAGCTGACCACGATTCCCAGGGCTATGGGAATATCTATTCGGGAACTTTCCTTTTTCAGGTCGGCCGGGGCCAGATTGACAGTAACCCGTCGACCGGGAAATTCAAACCCGGAATTCTTGATAGCAGCACGAATGCGATCCCGGCTCTCCTTGATTGCTGTGTCCGGCATACCGACGATGTTGAAGGAACTGAGCCCGTTGGAAATGTCAACCTCAACGGTCACCGGCTGGGCCTGGATACCCGCCAGATCTGCTGACCAGAGTTTGACGACCATATGGGGGTTCTCTCAGATATTTTCCACCCGGAGAAGATCGCCGGGATGGATGAGGGAGGAACGCATCTGGTTCCATTTCTTAAGGTTATCGATGGACACCCCATATTTCTTTGATAGTGAGTAGAGGGATTCTCCCCGCCGAACCCGGTGAAATCCGGATGGGACAGGCTTTGAGGCTGAGCTCGCAGCGGATGTTGGTTTGGGTGCAACGGAGCGGCTGTAATACACTGTCAATTTTTGTCCCGGATGGAGCAGATTGTCATCAAGGTCGTTCCACTCTTGAACGCTCTTGACATCTGTGCGGTAGCGTAAAGCAATCCCGAAAAGAGTGTCCCCCCGATGTACCTGGTGTACAATCCGTTTACCTTCGGGGAATCTCGGTTTCGTGACCGTGAAATCGCGAGCGGCACGGTAGTAGTAGTCATGACCCTGACCGATGGGGATGACCAGTGTCTTACCGGCGCGAATCTTTCGAACATTGCGGATGTTGTTGGCTTTTCGGATGGCAGACACGGAGGTCTGATACTCCCTTGCAATCTGGCTGAGGGTCTGGCCTGTCCGGATACGATGGTAGCGGAGAGTGACCCGTTTGTCTTTCGGCAGTTGATCGAAGCGGGCGCGAAAATCGTCTTTCTGCCCTGCAGGGATATGCACGGAAAATAGTTTCTCAGTAATGGGCGTTGTGAGACGTCTTAACTCCGGATTCAATTCCTGAATGCGGTTTACCGTTGTACCGGAAAGTTTCGCGATGATCCGAAGGTCGGTGCAGGAGTCTATTGTCACCGTGTCATAGGAGATTGAATCATCCTGATCAAGGGTATTGAGTTCATATTTCTCAGGATTTCTCCCGATAACCATTGCGGCCAGGAAGCCGGGCACATAATTTCGGGTTTCTCTCCGGAATATCCAGCGATGTTGGGCGATTTTCCAGAAATCGCGGCTTTTTGCCTTGCGGATGGAGCGGTCTACTTTCCCCTGACCTGCGTTGTATGCTG
>PFTO01000063.1:0-1271 GCA_002789615.1 Acidobacteria bacterium CG_4_9_14_3_um_filter_49_7
GCGTCCGTGAAAGGCGACATGACAGAAATCGGCACAAAGGCCCAGTCTATTAAAGACAGCCTCCTGAAGGGTGTGGATGATGATACAGATGCCTTCAATGCCTATTTCAATGCCCTGAAGATGCCGAAAAAGAGTCCTGTAGAGAAAGAAAAACGGGAAGCGGCCATGCAGGACGGGCTGAAGCAGGCAGTAGCAATACCCTTGAAGACGGCGAAGGATAGCCTGGAAGCTATTGAACTCTGCCTCCAGGTGGTTGAGAAAGGAAATGTGAACTCGGTAACCGACGGCGGTGTCGGCGCTGAAACCGCTTATGCCGGACTTCGCGGCGCCATTTTGAATGTCCTTATAAACCTTCCGGGAATCCATGATGAGAATTTTGTTTCTGAGATGAAAACCCATTGTGAAGAATTGATCGGCAAGGGTGACAACTTGATTGGTTCGGTGCGAAACTTAGTGCTGGAAAAAATAAACTCAATGTAAACTCTGGAATCGGAGCCAACTATGAAATCTCTAAATCAACTGATTCAACAGGCCTCCGCTTTGCCGCCAAAACGGCTTGCTGTGGCCATGGCCGGGGACGGGCCGGTACTTGAAGCCATCGCCGAGGCTATGTCACTGGGGATCGTTAAACCGATACTGTACGGAGACAGGGAGCGCATCGAAGCACTGGCATCGGAAAAAGGATTGTCACTCTCCGGTTGCACCCTTATTCAAAGCCAGACACCTGAGGATTGCGCAAGAATGGCAGTATCTGCGGTCAGTCACGGAAAATCAGACATCGTTATGAAAGGGTTGGTCACTACGGATGTTTTTCTCCGGGCCATCCTCAACAAAGAATGGGGCTTACGCACAAATTCCATTCTTTCCCACGTCGCGTTGTTTGAGGTACCTACCTACCACAAACTCTTTCTTTTAACCGATGCCGCAATGAATGTCGCACCGGATCTGGAACAGAAAATCCATATCACCCGAAACGCCGTCCGATTTATGGAAAAAATCGTAGAGGGCGTACCTAAAATCGCCTTCCTTTCCCACAGTGAAAAAGTGATGGCTTCCAATTCCGCTTCAACCGACGCCGCGCTTCTTGCCATCATGGCCAGACGTGGACAATTGGGAAATGTCATTGCAGACGGCCCCCTGGCCCTTGACGGTGCAATTTCCGTTGAGGCCGCTGCACATAAGGGTATTGAAAGCGACGTCACCGGAGACGCGGACATCCTTATTTGTCCTGGAATTCAATCTGGAAACGCGCTGTACAAGTCCCTGACTTA
>PFTO01000063.1:1289-4402 GCA_002789615.1 Acidobacteria bacterium CG_4_9_14_3_um_filter_49_7
TGCCGCCCTCATAGCCGGTGCCAAAGCACCGATTGTTCTAACTTCCCGGGCGGATTCACCGGAGAACAAACTGTTGTCCATTGTGTTCGCTGTTGTAAACGCGTGAGAAATTCACATGAGCTTGAAGATACTGGCGATCAACCCCGGATCCACATCCACCAAGCTGGGCCTCTATGAGGATGAAGAGCCCCGCCACGTTCAAACCCTCCATCATTCAAACGCTGAACTTGCGGAATTCAAGCATGTGTATGATCAGCTGGCCTTCCGCCGGGAAGCCATACTCGACTTTCTTTCGGAAAACGGTATTGAACTGACGGACATTGACGCATTTTGCGGGCGCGGCGGTCTGTTGAGACCCATTGCAGGGGGCGTATACACTGTAACAACCACCATGCGCGCCCATCTTCGCGCCGCGAAATATGGTGAACACGCCTCCAACCTCGGGGCTATTCTGGCCGACGAACTTGGGAAAAAGGCCGGAGAAAAACCCGCCTTTATTGTCAACCCTGTTGTGGTAGACGAATTGCAGCCCCTGGCCCGCTATTCCGGAATGCCGGAAAACCCCCGTGTTTCGATTTTTCACGCGTTGAATCATAAAGCTGTGGCTCAGCGATACGCACACTCCATCAATAAAAAATACGAAACTCTCCGTCTCATTGTCGCTCACATGGGCGGCGGAATTACAGTGGGTGCCCATGTTGACGGACGTGTTGTGGATGTCAATAACGGACTCGCAGGAGACGGACCTTTCTCTCCGGAGCGAAGTGGCGGCGTACCCACATTGAAACTCATTGAGTTGTGTTTTTCCGGTTACTATGAACCCGCGACCATGAAGCGGAAAGCCGTAGGCAAAGGTGGTCTCATCTCCTATCTTCATTCAAATGATGCCCGTGAGATTGAAAACAGGATTGAAAATGGTGACGAAAAAGCAAGAGAAGTCTACCAGGCAATGGCCTACCAGGTCGCAAAGGAAACTGGTGCCATGCACGCCGTTCTTGCTGGAAATACGGATGCAATCATTCTCACGGGCGGACTGGCTCACAGCAAGCTGTTAACCGGATGGATTGAGGAAATGGTGGGCAAGCTGGCAGAAATCGTCATTTATCCCGGCGAAGATGAACTCCTCGCCATGGTGGAAGGCACCCTGAAAGCCATCCACGGCGAAACCCCGATTCAGGATTACTGAAGAGTGGGCGTGGGGGGAGAACCCGCACTACCGCCTTCAGCGGCAGCACGGAACTTTCCCCGAAGCATCCCTTTTGAGCAAGCTCGACGGTACGCTTCTGTGAAAGTTCCTATTTCAAAAACCCAGTTTTTGAAATGCAGGTTCTGTGTGGATACTTGACAGTACATAAGCCCCCTCCCCTCCCTTTCCATTGACGCTCAAGTCCCGGGCCATCTGCACGCGTTTACTTCCTCCGCTCCTCGTCGCGTACGCATGTACTGCTCCTCGTTCGTTTCACTCGCAAACCCGCACATCTGGCCCAATCCGTCGCATCCCATTCCGGGGGTGAGCATCCGCTCCCTCCCCACAATGGAGCTGCGGAATTGTATACCTTTTTTTACACAGCCCCGGCTGCTTCGCAGGCCGGGGAAAGGGAGAGCAGAACGGGGACTTTTCCTCCGCTTTGCGGTCATAGCCACCACTTTTTCTTATAGCCTGTATTATCTTTCTCTTACAGCGCTTACTATGGGAGGCTGCCCACTATATTTTGTCCCCTTTTTACAGGATCTTGAATCTCGAATTCATGAATTCTAAGGCTTTGACTACTTGATTTCGGATCTTGAGTAATTCATCCTCTGTTATTCTCTCAAAATTATGCGGTGCCACCCAACTGTTTACGTTATTAAGGTAAACTTCTTCATAATGAACTGTGTCTTCAACAGGAATTATCATTACATGATCCCCGCAGATGTAATGATAAGTGAACCTGCTTTGACGCTGCAATATAAACCCCTCGGAATCAGACAGCACCCCTTGTTTGTTAATCCACTTAAATTCTATTTAGTACCCCCAATAAGTGATATTTGCTGGAATACTTTACTGATTTTTCGCCCAAGACCGCGCTCCCGGAATTTGATGAGATTATTGTAGTCTTTATTCTTGGAACTCGTCAAGGAAAAGAGGTGTTCAGTGTTCTGTTTTCTGTGTTCTGACCGGAAAAAGAAAAGGATATCAGGGAGTTGGCTGCAGTACGTTACGCAGAATGCAAGCGCTAAGCGATAAATCTTAAATGAAACTGACAAGAAAAATCAGGGAGTTGGCATGTGCCAGTTCGCTCTCATCCCCTCCGGTCAGAACACAGAACATGGGCGCCGAAGGCGAACAGAACACTTCCCCTTTCACTTTCCTTTCCCTTCCAGCAACTTTCTGGCAATTTGCTTGCCATCTTCTACACCAGGCTGGTCAAAGGGATTAATGTTCATCATATATCCGGTAATGGCAGTCTGCATTTCAAACATGAAAATCAGGGCACCCAGGGTCTCACTATCCGCATTATCCAGTTCATACTGAAAAACCGGGAGGCTGTTCCGCTCCAGCGATTGCATGGTTCCTTCCGCTTCCGCTTCCATCAATTGCGCAAAGGTTTTTCCCTCCAGCACTTGAAAAGATAAATATTGGTTAAACATCGGAGGAACAGACACATCCGGCTGATTCTTCACAGTAAAAAAGAAAAACGATTTATCTCCAGGACCATCTTTGTACAATTGAAGCTGGGAATGCTGGTCTGTGACACCCACAGCCACTACACCGGTCTGACCGCTGCGCACAACCATTCCCCGGCGGTTTTTCAATTTGCCAAGACTCTCGGCAAAAAGCTGCAGATACCAGTCTCCAAAAGTCTTCAATCGATCACAGTAGGGAAACAGAACCTTGATGTTCCGAGCCTGTTCCTGAAATAGATAGTCCACCACGGCACCACCCACGGCCCGGCTCACTCCTTCCCTTTTTTCACGCTTTGCACCAAGGAGTAAAGGCACCACGTCGATTCCCGCAAACATGGCAGGAAAAAGCCCAACCGGTGTCAGGACTGAAAAGCGACCGCCCACATTTCCCGGAACTGACAGACTGATAAGATTTTCTTCCTCTGCTAACTGCCGCAATGTCCCCT
>PFTO01000013.1:0-350 GCA_002789615.1 Acidobacteria bacterium CG_4_9_14_3_um_filter_49_7
ATCCCCACTACCAGTGTGCCGAACGCCGTGAGGAAGACGACGGATTTTTCGCTTAGTGTCAGCGACACTACACGATTGGCCGGCATGTCGCCCAGGTACATGGCCTTTACAACCCGAAAGTAGTAGTACAGGGACACAACGGAGGTGGCCAGCGCTACAGTTACCAGGAGGTAAAGCCCCGAGTTGATGGCAGCGCCGAAGAGGTAGAATTTACCGAAAAAGCCAACGGTCGGTGGAATCCCCGCCAGGGACAGCATGAAGACCAGCATGATAGCGGCCAGCAGGGGCTGCTTGTGGGCAAGACCGTCGAAATCGTCGATCTTTTCCCCATACCCGTCTTTCCGGGAGAG
>PFTO01000013.1:361-4007 GCA_002789615.1 Acidobacteria bacterium CG_4_9_14_3_um_filter_49_7
TGGCAAAGGCGCCGATGTTCATGAAAGAGTATGCCACGAGGTAAAGCAGCATGCTCTTTATTGCCATGGGTGTCCCGGCAATGATGCCGAGGCTCAAGTAGCCGGCATGGGCAATGCTGGAGTAGGCCAGCATGCGCTTTATGTTTTCCTGACGAATCGCGGCAAAGTTACCCCAGACCATGGTCAAAATGGCAATGACGCTCAATATCGGTACCCAGTCGTAGCGAACGTTTCCGAAGGCGTAGACAAATATCCTGAGAAAAATCGCGAATGCCGCAGCTTTCGGTGCTACCGACATGAAGGCCGTCACCGGTGTCGGTGCCCCTTCGTAGGCGTCCGGGGCCCATTGGTGAAATGGGAAGAGCGCGGTTTTAAATCCCAGCGCTACCAGGATAAACAGTACACCAATCGTGGCAAAAATTCCCATGCTCCCGCTGAGGAAGGGGACCTTATGCAGCAGCAGGTCAATCCGGGTGGTACCGGCGGCACCAAAAATCAGGGAAGCCCCGAAGATAAAGAACCCGGAAGAGAATGCACCAAGTATGAAGTATTTAAATGAGGCTTCGTTGGACAATTCATTGTCCTTGAAGTAGCCCACCATGACGTAGACCGAAATGGCCATAAGTTCCAGTGAGATGAAGATCGTCAGCAGATCATTGGCGGATGCCATAAAGAACATGCCCACCAGCGAGTAAAGGAGCAGCGAGAAGAACTCGGCCGATTCGTAACCCCGTGCCTCCAGGTAGTCCATGGATATGAACACAATAAGAATGCCCACCCACAGCACGATAACCTTGAATAAGAGCGAGAAACCGTCGCTCCTGTACAGGCCAAAGAAACCGGTTTTGCCAAGGGGAACACCGTAAAGAGCAATGGCGGCAGCCACAAGCGTTACCAGCGTGAGGGCCGCGATTACCCTGACGTTCCGCCGGGCAAAGAATGCTCCGAACAGCACCACTGTAGCTCCGATGACCAGGATGATCTCCGGCAGTATCAATGGTGTGTCAGCAGCAATCCTTGACAGAATGTCATTCATGTTCCTCTTCCCCTCCTTCGTGGGCTACAGGTTTTGCTTTGTTCATGTCAAATTTAACCTGCTCCCGTTTGAAAAAACCGGGTTGTACCTGTTCGACCAGATGGTCAACCGGCTGTTTCAGTATTTTGAAGAACGGCTTCGGGTAAAGGCCGATCCAGAAGGCCATAATCACCAGGGGCATAAAGTAAGCGATTTCCCGGCCGCTGAGGTCGGAGAGCACACCCTTTTTGTTGAGTTCGACATTTTCTTCAGAAACCTTGTTGAACATAACCCGCTGGTAGAGCCACAGCATGTAGGCAGCGCCCAGCACCATGCCGGAAGTGGCAATGATGGCCCAGATGGGTTTTGCCTGGAAGGCACCGGCCAGAATGGTGAATTCACCGATGAAACCGTTTAGACCCGGCAGCCCGATGGAGGACAGGGTCATGAGCATGAAGATGACGGCATAAATCGGCATTATTTTCGACAGACCGCCGTACTCGGATATCATCCGGGTGTGTTTTCGTTCATACACAATTCCCACAATAAGGAAGAGCGCGCCGGTGGAAATACCGTGGTTGATCATCTGGATAATGGAACCGTTGATTCCGTTTGGGTTCAGGGCGAAGACACCCAGCATGCAGAGCCCGAGATGGCTGACCGATGAGTAGGCCACCAGCTTTTTCATATCTTTCTGAACCAGGGCCACCAGCGCACCGTAGATGATTCCGACAATGGCCAGAAATACGAAATACGGCAGGAATACCTTGGTCGCATCCGGCAGAATGGGGAGCAGGAAACGGATGAATCCATATGTTCCCATCTTCAACAGGATACCGGCAAGGATAACGGAACCGGCTGTAGGCGCCTCCACGTGGGCATCGGGCAGCCATGTGTGGAACGGAAACATGGGCACCTTGATGGCGAAGCCGATAAAGAAGGCCAGTGTAATCAGGTACTGGAAGGTCTTACCGGCATTTGCCGCAATGTAAGGTGCCAGGTTGTGATAGGCCTGAATGTCAAAGGTCCATACGCCGGTTACCTGATGGTTGTAAAAGTAAAGCGCCAGAATGGCCACCAGCATCAAAACCGAACCGGACAGCGTGTAGAGAAAGAACTTGATGGCCGCGTACAGCTTCCGGGGTCCGCCCCAGACGCCGATGAGAAAATACATCGGCACCAGCATGACTTCCCAGAATACATAGAACAGGAAAAAATCTTCCGCGACAAACACGCCCATCATACCGGTCTGGAGAAGGAGAAGCAGAACGTAGTATTCCTTTTCCCTTTCCTTGATCGCCTTGAAGGACGAGAGAATGGCGATAAAGCCCAGCAATGTGGTCAGCAGGATCAGCAGCAGTGAAATGCCGTCAATACCCACCGCATACCGGATACCGAGGGACGGGATCCAGTCGTGAACTTCCTGGAACTGCATTTTCCAGGTGTCGGAACTGTAGTAAAACCAGAGCGGCACCGACACCAGAAAGTCGATGAACGCCACCGCGAACGCGGAATATTTGATCGCTTTGGACTGTTCCTTCTTGAGAAACAACGCGATCAGGACCGCCCCCAGTGTCGGGAGGAAGGTCACAAGGGTTAGAATTGGAAATCCAAGTACATTGTTCATTTACCCGTCTCCTCTTATCTGAAAATGTAGTAACTGATCAGCAGAATAAACCCGGCCACCATCATGAAAGCGTAGGTCTGTACGTATCCGGTCTGTATCTTCCGGAACATATACCCGATTCCTTCGACGGTTTTCCCCGCAATGTTTACCAGTCCGTCCACAACCCATTCGTCGTACAGGCGGCTGGCTTCAGAAATGATGATGGTAAAGTTTCTGGCACCGTTAACAATGCCGTCCAGCACCCACGCATCAAAGGCCCACAACAGATATGCAAAATTTTTCATACCGGTAATGAACACGGCATCGTAAACCTCATCTACATAGTATTTGTGGTAAACAGTTTCCCATGCTCCATGGAACATGGCTGTAAATTTGCCAGGCAGTTCCGGCCTTCTGATGTAGAACAGCCACGCCAGCGTTATCCCTGTCACCGCAATGGCAATAGAGATGAACATGAAGAGGAATTCCACCCCTTCGGATGCGTGACCGGCCGCTTGAGCCAGGTGTGGATGAGTCATAACAGGCTCCAGCCACTTTTCCAGCACGTTTGGGATGTGACCCAGGTATTTCCCCAGCAGACGAGGGAAACCGAGATACCCGCCAATGACGGACAGGGTACCGAGAATGATCAACGGCCATGTCATGCTGCCGGGTGACTCGTGCAGGGCCTTCTTTTCTTCATCCGTTCCATTGAACTCACCAAAGAAGGTCATGAACACCAGTCGGAACATATAGAAGGCGGTGATGCCGGCTGCGACTGCACCCAGCACCCAGAAAAGCCAGTAAATCTTGTGTCCGTATACAATTGCCTGTTCTGCCGTTTTCCATAGGATCTCATCCTTTGAAAAGAAACCGGAAAACAGGGGAATTCCCGAAATTGCGAGAGTGGCGGCCAGAAATGTCCAGTAGGTTCTCGGCATAATTTTTCTAAGCCCACCCATATTTCGCATATCCTGCGGATCCTTATCATGATTGTGACTCTTGTGGTAGGCATGGTGCATGGC
>PFTO01000041.1 GCA_002789615.1 Acidobacteria bacterium CG_4_9_14_3_um_filter_49_7
TAATAGCGCCCGGCTACCGTACCGATTTCTCCGTAACCGAGTTCCTCAATGAAACTGTCCAGCTCTTTAATGTAGCCGATACCACTGTCCGGCGGAGTGTCCCGGCCGTCCATGAAAGCGTGGACAGTTACATCAGGAACATATGCTGTTTTGGCCATTTCAAGCAGTGCCTTCAAGTGGCGAATGTGGGAGTGTACCCCGCCATCGGACAGCAATCCCAGCATGTGAACCCGTTTGCCGGTTTTCCGCGCCGTTTCAAAGGCGTTTTTCAAAACCGGATTTTCCGTAAAGCTGCCGTCTCTGATGGCTTCATCAATCCGTGTGATGTCCTGGTATACAACGCGCCCGGCGCCGAGATTCAGGTGGCCGACTTCGGAGTTCCCCATCTGTCCGTCCGGCAGCCCCACAAACAGGCCGGAGGCCTGGAGCTTGGATGTGGGAAAATCCCGGTATAAGCGGTCAAGGTTTGGGGTGTTCGCCGTGGTCACCGCGTTTCCCGGTCCCGCCGGTGCGATGCCATGGCCGTCCATGATGACGAGAATGGCTTTATGTGAATGCATCATTGCCTCCGTAGTTTTCGTTCCATCCGCATTATAGCAGAGAGCGTGATGCGTTGCGCGTGGGCGTTGGGCGTTAGAGTGGGAAAGAGTGAAGGGAATTCTCTCGCAAATCACGCCAGGAACGCCAAGGGAAGGCAAGGGGGGATGTTTTGCTTTCAGTGCCTGTCCCCGGGTGGCATACTGCCACCTTCCGGATACCTGAAACCCGGCGGTCATTCACGCGCGCGCGAATCCCTTGAGTTTCATGAATCCGCCACTAGGACGTGGGAACAGGAACTGAAGGATATCCGCAGTGGACAGTTCATGGATCGTCCACCACCCCACTCCTTTCCAATTGACGCTCAAGTCTCGGACCATCTGTGCGCGTTCACTCCCTTCGCTGCTCGTCACGTACGCATGTACTGCTCCTCGTTCGCTCCAGTTGTGAACGCACATATCTGCCCCAATCCCAGGGTCCAGTCCGGGGACTGAATCCGGTTCCGCCGGGTGCGCACAATGGCCGGATGCAAGACGCAGTGACGATGGCGATGCCTCGGTGCATCGGTGAGGAGCTGGAACGCAGCAGACGGTCGTTGTCCGCCCCGGCCCTGCGGGTAGCCGTTCTATCGAACCATCTCTGCGTTGCTCGTTGTCATCGATGAACCACATCGCCTTCGCCTCACGCCTTGATCTGATTCGATAGCCCAGGCTACGGAACCAGATTAAGTCCCCGGACTGGGCCCAACGTCCCGTTCCCCAGGTTGGTGCGCTCAACTGAAGTTTCGCTCCCGCCCGGGATCGGTGCTGGAAAATTGTAGACTATTTTATCTAGATAATTCAGTCCAGGCGGCTGCGCAGGCCACAGGAAGGAGAAGTTTGAGTCCGATTCAAATTTAAGTGAAGAAGAGAGGCCGTTCACCATTCCCGACCTTTTTCCCTGGTTTTACTTAACCTTAACCTCAACTTTGTCCCTACTGCCCGCCGGTTTAGCGGAGCTGGGCTTCCAGGGCCGTGTCCCAGATCTCCTTCAGCTTGCCTGTTGACTGTGAAATGGCTGTGTCGCCGTCGACGGTGATTTCAAAGCTGGTTTCAGTAACTGCACCGGCAGTTGTGGCGGCCAGACCATGAGCTTCGGCCAGTTTCAGGACGGATTCGGCGGTTTCAGGGGGACAGGACAGGACCATGATGTTCTGACTCTCGCAGAAGAGCAGGAAGTCGGGACGCATTCCATTGGATTCGAGGTCAACCTGGCAGCCGGTTTCCGGTTCCCCGAAGCAGCATTCAGCCAGTGCCACGGCAATGCCGCCTTCGGACGCATCATTGGCGGAGGACAGAAGCTGTTTTCCTGCGCATTCACCCATGAATCCGATGATGGCCTTGGTTTCGTTGAGGTCGATTTTCGGGCATTTGCCCTGAATTTTTCCCGTTCTCAGTTTCAGATATTCACTTCCTCCCACTTCGCCGGTGAGAGTGCCGACAAGGATGATGTTGTCGCCCCGGTGCTGAAAGTGGCTGGGGATCCGGTTCTCAATATTTTCAATGAGTCCCACCATCCCGATGGTCGGGGTGGGAAAGATTCCTACGCCCATTGTTTCGTTGTAAAAACTGACATTTCCGGAAACGACCGGGGTATCCAGTTTTCTGCAGGCCGCTGACATTCCCTTAACTGATTCGGAGAACTGCCACATGATTTCAGGTTTTTCCGGATTGCCGTAGTTGAGGCAGTCAGTAATTGCCAGTGGTTTTGCACCGGTGGCGGCAATGTTTCGTGCCGCTTCCGCAACCGCGATTTTTCCGCCGGTGTCCGGATCCAGATAACAGTAGCGTGCGTTGCAGTCGGTGGTCATGGCAATGCCCTTGCTGGTTCCCTTGACCCGGACCAGTGCTGCGGAACTTCCCGGCCGAAACACGGTATTATTTCGAACCATGTGGTCATAAACGGTATACACCGGGCGTTTGGAAGCGATGGTGGGAGAGCTGAGCAGTGCGTCCAGTTCGGCATTCAGTTCGGCCGGAACAGGGAGGGTTTCCGCTTCAAATCCGGTGATTCTGTCATGATGGGCTGGTTTTTCTGCCGGGCGATGATAGAGGGGGCAATTGTCCACGACCGCGCCAACCGGCATGTCGGCACAAAGTTCGTCGTTTCGGTCATAAATTCTGAATCGGCCTCCGTCAGTGACCTTTCCCACTGTTGCGGCATCCAGTCCCCATTTTTCAAAAATATCAAATACTTCCTGCTCCCTGCCTTTTTTTGCCACCAGCAGCATCCGTTCCTGGGACTCGGACAGCAGAATTTCATAAGGCGTCATTCCTTCTTCCCGAAGGGGCACCTTTGAAAGATACATATCAATGCCGGAACCGGCCCGGGACGCCATTTCAAATGAAGAGGAGGTAAGCCCGGCGGCACCCATGTCCTGAATACCGATAAGACAGTCGGTTTTGAACAGCTCCAGGCATGCTTCCAAAAGAAGTTTCTCCGTGAACGGGTCGCCAACCTGCACAGTGGGACGTTTTTCTTCGGACTGTTCGTCAAATTCCTCTGATGCCATTGTGGCTCCGTGAATGCCGTCCCGTCCGGTTTTGGACCCAACGTAGATAACAGGGTTTCCCAAACCGGACGCGGTTCCGTAAAATATCCTGTCTGCCTTTGCTAACCCCAGGGTAAAGGCATTCACCAGAATATTGCCCGCATAGCAATCATCAAAATAAATTTCACCACCCACGGTCGGAATTCCCATGCAGTTTCCGTAACCGGCGATTCCCTCTACCACACCGTGGACGAGATATTTCATCTTTTTCGTGTTCAGCTCGCCGAAACGAAGGGAATTCAGGTTGGCAATTGGACGGGCACCCATGGTAAACACATCCCGTAAAATTCCGCCGACGCCAGTGGCCGCTCCCTGATAGGGCTCGATGAATGACGGGTGATTGTGGCTTTCCATCTTGAACACCACCGCAAGACCGTCACCAATATCCACCACCCCGGCGTTTTCACCGGGTCCCTGTATTACCTGTGGACCTTTGGTTGGAAACTCTTTCAGATAGGCGCGGGAACTTTTGTAGGAACAATGTTCTGACCACATGACGGAGAAAATGCCCAGCTCCACATGGTTGGGGTCTCTGTCCATGAAGTCGCAAATCTGTTCGTATTCATCGTGAGTCAGTCCGTGTCGGGCAATTTCTTCATCCGGAATTCGTGTCATGTTTCTATTTCCCCAGTTTGAAATGATAGGGTTGGGAATAATCTTTGCCAAAACAGACGGTCAGATTGCCGGTACTCTCATATACGGCAGACCACTCCGTACCGCCCTTGTTCAATGTCTGTTTAACGTTCTCCAGTAAATTCATCATATTATTTTCCGTGAAAGGGGCATTTCCTTCCCCGGGCAACGTGGCATTTATTTTGTCAAAGCGCCAGCATTTGCCGACGAAATCTTCAGGCGTTCCAGGTGCCATTACAAAATTTGTTGCAAAAATCAGGTTGTCTTTCCGGTAGACCTTCACGCCTTCAGGCGAGAACTCTACGACCGATCCCTTTCCGTTGGCGTCGGCAATGAGAAAATGGAGGTGGGGACCGGGGAAGAAGTCAATATTGTAGCTGTTGCAGATGTTCAATGCCTCATCCAGCGTGGCTGCCATATCCAGTATTTTTCGAACCATCTGTACTGAGGTCAGTGTTTCCTTTTTGGGGTCTGTCAGTACTTTACCCTTGTTAATCATCGCGATGGCAATGAACAGACCCTTTTCGTTCATTCCGTCAAAGGGAGATATGTAACCACCCATCATTTTGATCCGGTCCATCAGCGAAAGGCTTCCCGTAACGGAGAGGTAAGATCCATCTACCATTGAGATGGATGCGTA
>PFTO01000086.1 GCA_002789615.1 Acidobacteria bacterium CG_4_9_14_3_um_filter_49_7
TTCACTGTACCTGATCACTGTTTCCTGCATAGCTTGTCCTCCTTGACCGCTTTCAGCGGTTCTATAGGTGTCAACCTATATCAGGACAAGACATTGTTCTTTGATCTGACATTCAACATTTAACACTAATAATTCCGAGGACAAAATACTAAATAATCCTTGACTGGGTGGAGAACCAGAGAAATAGGGGCCAATCGGCCCCGTTTTTTCTTTTCAGGTCAGAACACTGAACACTTCATCTCGCCTTGTCCCCAATCTGAAAAGAGGGTATAGTTTTTTCAGGAGGTAAACCATGACATCGAATCAGTCGGAATCCGTCGTCCGTGACATGTTGGCAAGGGCCGGTGTGACGATAGGCGGGAATCACCCTTTTGACATTCAGGTGCATGATCCTCGCTTCTATCAGCGAGTATTGGCAGAAGGTGCCCTTGGACTGGGGGAATCTTGCATGGATGGCTGGTGGGATTGCGAAGCACTGGATGAATTCGTCAACAGGGTTCTGCTCATCAACCTGAGCCAGGAAATTAAGGGGAACTGGAGATTGTTCTGGCATGTGTCCAAATCCCGTCTTTTCAACCTGCAGAAAATTTCCCGCGCCTTTCAGGTGGGGGAACAGCATTATGATACCGGGAATGACCTGTACCGGGCCATGCTGGATAAACGGATGAATTACACTTGCGCCTATTGGAAGAGCGCGAATACACTGGATGAGGCGCAGGAAGCGAAGCTGGACATGGTCTGCCGGAAGATTGAGCTGGCACCCGGAATGAAGGTGCTGGAACTGGGATGCGGCTTTGGCTCTTTTGCGGGATATGCCGCGGAGAAATACGGGGTCCATGTAACCGGGGTAACGGTTTCAAGACGTCAGGTGGAACTGGGCCGGGAGTTGTGGAAAGGCCTGCCGGTGGAACTTCTGCTGAAGGATTACCGGAGCGTGTCCGGTGAGTATGACCGGGTCGTTTCCGTTGGTATCATGGAGCATATCGGATATAAAAATTACCGTACCTACATGGAGGTGGTGGACCATACTTTGAAAAAGGACGGCATTGCCTTTGTCCACACGATTGGCGGAAATGTCAGCACCACGACCGCAAACCCATGGACAACGAAATATATTTTCCCCAACGGAATGCTGCCCTCCCTCGCCCAGCTGGCAAAGGCAATGGAAGGAATCTTTATTGTGGAGGATCTCCATAACTTTGGACCGGACTATGACAGAACGCTGATGGCCTGGTATGACAACTTTGAAAAAGCATGGCCGGAATTGAAGTCCCGCTACGATGAACGATTTTACCGGATGTGGTGTTTTTATCTACTTAGCTGTGCCGGAGGGTTTCGCTCCCGGAGCAGTCAGTTGTGGCAGATTGTCATGACCCGGCCCGGCCGGAAACAACCTGATTGCCGAATCGGGTAGGGATATTGAGGGGATGATTTCCACAGACGTAGTCATTGTCGGCGGCGGCCCCGCCGGTTCAACCACTGCATGGAAGCTGAGACAGGCGGATCTGGACGTGATGGTCCTGGATAAGACTGCTTTTCCCCGGTTGAAGCTTTGTGCCGGATGGATCACCCCGAGGGTCCTGAAAAAACTGGAGATCGCAGAAGAAGATTATCCCGGTGGAATGGTAAGGTTCCGTACACTGCATTTCCATGTGTATGGTGTTTCGATTCCGGTTTTGACCCGGCAGTTTTCCATCCGTAGAATCGAATTTGACAATTGGCTGCTGGATCGGGCAGGACTTCCGGTACGGCAACACCAGGTCCGCCACATTGAAAGGGAGGGTGACAATTTCATTGTTGACGGATTGTTCCGTTGCAGGTGGCTGGTGGGGGCGGGGGGAACGAACTGTCCGGTGTACCGTGTTTTTTTCAAAGGGCTGAGGCCCCGTGAAAAGAGGAAGCAGATTGTTTCCATGGAGCTTGAATTTCAGACAGATCTATTGACTGAAAAATGCCACCTCTGGTTTTTCCGGCACGGACTGCCCGGTTACGCCTGGTATGTACCCAAGAAGAACGGCTGGCTCAACATCGGTCTGGGTGGAAGCCATCAATCCATGAAGGCCAAAGGGCAGGACATCCGGGAATACTGGCAGCTTTTCACGGAATCCCTGATGAAGAAGAAACTCCTGACTGCACTCCCACCGGAACCCGGCGCGTGCAGCTATTATCTGCGGCAAGACGGCCCGACTGTTCAGGACGGACGGGTATTGCTTGCTGGAGATGCCGCCGGGCTTGCCACACTGGACATGGGTGAAGGAATCGGCCCGGCAATCGAAAGCGGCCTTCTCGCTGCTGAAACGATCGTTCAGGATGTGCCCCTTTCTTTTGAATCCATTCCCCGCTACTCCCTTCCCGGCATCCTTTTCCCATGGAAACGCTGATAAGGGTTGATTTTCGTTCTGCCCTTTTTGTTTGACACGGGCGTTTCCTGTATCTACAATCCAGCTATGGACGAACGATTCGCGGAACTGCTGGAACATAATTCTGCCGCTGTCAAACGGCTGTTCAATCTGAATCAACAGATTCTTTCTGAGGCAGTTAAACAGACAGTGTTCAGTGAATTCATGGAAGGCACGCTCTCAATCCTTCAAAAAATGTTCAAAAATGATGAAGTGATTATTGTTACCGGTCCAGGGGACAAACGGACCTGTTACCGCCTTTACATGGACAACGGACGGGCAGAGTTTTCTTCGCTGTATAACGCGCCGCTGGTGGAATCCATTGACGATGGCGAAGCGCTGTTTAGAAAACCCCGTCATATCTACAACCCTTTCCCACAGAAAGCAAATCCGGATTCGATCCGGCATTATTCTCATTTTATCTCCCTCCGGTCAGGATCGGAAAAGATCGGTTCCCTGGTGATGGCGACTTCTTCTTCCCCCTTTTCCAATGATGACTGTACCCTTATCGACATGATTGCCGATACACTGTCCCTTGCCATGGCCAGTTTTGAACACAAATCGGCGATGACAGAACGGGTAAAAGAGTTGACCTGTCTCTACAGGATCGCTCAACTGTCGGCTGATCCAAATCTGTCGATTTCGGAGGTTTTGCAGGGTGTGGTGCTGCTGTTTCCTCCAGCCTGGCAGTACCCGGATGTAACGGCAGGGAAGATTGTTTTTGATTCCAGTACCTTTGTTACAGAGAGTTACGTGTCCCGACCCCTGCCCCTTCTGTCGGACATTGTGGTAAATGGCCGCAAGAGAGGATGGATTGAAGTTGTCTACCTGCAGAATATGCCAATCATGGATGAAGGCCCGTTTCTGAAAGAGGAACGCAATCTGATCAATACCATAGCGCACCAGTTGGCTGTTGTGATTGAACATCGGGAATTGGAGGCGGAACAGGAACAACTTCACCGGCAATTGCTGCACGCTGACCGGCTGGCAACCATCGGCAAACTCGCCGCCGGTGTGGCACATGAGTTGAATGAACCGCTGGGGAATGTTCTGGGCTTCGCCCAGCTCCTGTCAAAGGACGGCACTCTGCCGGAAACTGCCAGAAACGATATCACCAAGATTGAATCCGCGGCCCTTCATGGAAGAGAAATTGTGCGAAAATTGATGTTGTTTGCCAGGCAAACCCAGCCGAAAAAGGCCACGGCCAAGATTAATCAAGTGGTCCAGCAGGCACTTTCCCTGGTGGAATCCCGCTTGTCGAGCGGCGGTGTGTTGCTGGATCTGAAACTGGGGGACAATATTCCGGAAACCGTTCTGGACAGTTCCCAATTCGTTCAGATAGTTATTAATCTTGTGGTGAATGCTGCCCAGGCAATGCCGGAAGGGGGAAAGCTGACAATCCAGACCCTTTGCGAAGACAATACACTTGTATTGACAGTAAAGGACTCAGGGACAGGAATGACGGAGACGATCCGTCAACAGATATTCTTGCCTTTCTTTACCACCAAAGACGTGAACCAGGGAACCGGCCTGGGACTGTCTGTAGTTCACGGGATCGTGCTGGCCCATAACGGCACGATAGATGTACAAAGCGAACCGGACAGTGGAACGACTTTTACAATCCGGG
This sequence comes from Acidobacteria bacterium CG_4_9_14_3_um_filter_49_7, assembly GCA_002789615.1. Lineage (GTDB taxonomy): Bacteria > Acidobacteriota > Holophagae > Thermotomaculales > Thermotomaculaceae > UM-FILTER-49-7. Next base: position 4,027 of record PFTO01000086.1, read on the forward strand.
TGCCAATTATCAGGAAACCGGATTATGGAGAGGGAACCAATGAGTAAGAAATCATTCCCCGCAATGATTCTGGTGGTGGACGATTCGGCACCCACAAGGGAAATTATTGGCAGAAACCTGGTGGCCGCGGCGTATGGAGTATTGACCGCATCCAATGTGCAGGAAGCGATCTCTTTATTGAAAAAAGAAAGAGTGGACCTGATTATTACCGACCTGAAAATGCCGGGCCCCAGCGGGCTTGAACTGGTCCGCTACGCAAAAGAAAACATGCCG
>PFTO01000035.1:0-4144 GCA_002789615.1 Acidobacteria bacterium CG_4_9_14_3_um_filter_49_7
TACAGGTTTTGGGGGAAAGGTCAGCCGCACACTCGTCGGTGGGAGCATCCATCACAACCGTGTACGTCACCGTCTCCGGACTGGCCGTAAACGTGTGACCCCAAGTGATTGTACTGCCGTCATCTGTCCCGCCATCGGCGTTTGTGACCAAGAAGCCGGAGGAAAGTCCGATCTGGGTGGCATCGGGATAGTCATCCGTAATCGTTGCAGTGTACGGCAATACATCTGTCGGCCCGGAATACGTGACCTGGATAGTGTAACTCAGGTTTGTATCGCCCACCTGAACGCTGGTGGGACCGCTCTTGGTGGCAGTTACTGTCGGAGAAATTGGTGCTTCCATCGTCCAGGTCTGGGGCCCGGTCACCGGGTTGAAATACTCTGTACCGTATGTGGCACCACACTCATTGGTATAATCGGGTAAAAACAGCAGCGTGGCGGAATCCGTTACCGAGCAGCCCGCTGCCGGATCAACATCAAAATTAAAAGTCAGGGCAGCACCGGCTGCTATATCCGGCAGCGAAAATGTGGAAGTTCCACTGTTCCAGGTGACTCCATTTGTCACATTGCTCACCGCCCAGGATGCCGGCCAGCCTGCCATCTTCAAAGTAAAATTTTCAGCCGGTCCTGCACCTGCCGTATTGTCCACAGTGATAGACGCGGAAGTTCCGGTACAATATGGAATCAGGCCAGGGTTATTGACTGTAATAACAACAGCTGGTTCGTGAATAACCAGTTCAATGGAGGTACTGCCGGTGTGCTGTACCGCGTTGCAGTTGGTAACGCCGTCGGACCAGTCCACCGTCACATTGTTTACCAGCTCGTTGAGGTTACAGCTTGAGACTGTGCCGGTGATGCTGTAAACGGCACTGCCGCCTGCAGGAATGGTTCCGGTATTCCAGTTGACCGCCGTTCCCGGGGTCAACGCCGCTGGTGTCGTATTTGCGGTTGAACTGGTGATGGAACTGAATGAAAATCCGGCGCCAAGGGTGAATGCCACATCAGCACCTGTAACCATGTTCCCGGTTCCGTTGTTCTCAATGGTCAGCACCCAGGTCACGCTGTCTCCTACCGATGCGGTTGTCACAGTGCCGCCTCCGCTGTCCACTAGCTCCAGGCTCATCAATGGATAGGAAACAGCAATTGAAGAGGACGTCGTAGTGGATGCACCGCTGTTGAAATCGGCTGACATTGTCTGCCCGGAAGCGGCGGCACAATCTGGATGCGCTTCAAAGGTGAATGCCGCGCTCCCGCCCCCGCCGGTCAGGTTGATCGGCGTCCAGGTCAACGTATGAGGAGGTCCGGCAAGTTCCGCGCCGCCTCCAGCATTTGTCACAGTAAAATCATCCGGTACCGTCACTACCAGAGTCCCACCGGTAATATCCGTCACGTCCGGATTGGTCAGGGTAACCGTCCAGCTACCGGTTTCGCCCACGGCAAGTGCCGTGCTCTCCGCCGTAAACGCCGCGTTTACCTGCGCTGACGCAGATACCGCACCAAGTACTGTGACTGCCACAACCATGATCCATAAGCGAAAATTCTGAAATCCCTTCCTCTTCATAAAATCCCCCTGGTTATATTTAAGTGATAAATTGTTCGGAATTGATGATCATTGTAGATATTTGTGTGCCCGACGATGTGATATGCGAGGCAGGCTATTTCCCCAATATGTAGAATCAATCCACATTTCTCCTTTTTTTACATTTATACCCCGGTATTGATGCAATAACCGTACCATCAAGGTTCCGGAAAGGCGCACTGTGAGATACATCACGGCTTTTGTTCAAATAATAACATAGGTTGAATTTTTAAGAAGACCTATTTGAGAATAATTATTGACAAATTTTGTCAGTGACTGACAAAATTTGTTACTTTCCTGGCTAACAGTAGAACGCAAAAAAGCCCGCCAAAAGGCGGGCCGATGGAGAGTTATTAAATCGAAATTACAGTTGCCGGGAGGCATTGTCCCAAAAACCTGCTATTTAGTCTTAATATGGAATTTCCGGACTTTTACTTTCTTGCCCCCTTTGATTTCCTGAATCCGATTCACGAGCTTATCAATGCCTTCCTGTATTCCTTTTTCTTCAGCCTTCGATAACTTCTGGCCCTTTGGAACATTGATGTCCATGGAAATCTCATTGGGGTCCCGGTTGCTATCCAGTTTCACGCCCTTCGGCAAATCTTTCTTAAACTTCTTCAGCGCCTTGTCAATAGCCTTGCGATCCTTCTTTTCCAGTCCCTTTAAACCAACTTTTAGCTTGATTTTCATGTCAGAGTTGAGGCCTTTTTTGATGAATACATTGTCTCCCTTATCACAGAGAATTTTAACGTTGTGATCCACGTCCACATCATCATCCATCTGAACTGTCCACTTCATCGTTTTCCCGTCGTGTTTTCTGGCCAGTTCTTCTTCAATCTCCTTCAGTTTCAAATCCCGATCTTTCATCGCTTTTTCTTTCGATTTTACAATAACCTCAATCCGCCGGGCTTTCATTTCCTCAAGTTTTGCCAGCTTCTCCATGCGGATGGCGTCCATTTCATGGTTTTTTTCCACCCATTTCATCTGCCGGTGTTTCATGTCCTCTTCCAGTTTCTGATTGGCTCCCTTCAGCTTCGCCATTGCTTCTTCATTCTTCTCCATCTGAACTTTCAGTTTCGCTTCCACTTCCGCCATTGTTTTCTTCAGTTGCTCCCGTATTTTGGGATCGTTGGTCTTCAGTTGGCTCAAGCTGCGCGCGACCTTCTCGTTCAGGCTCTTCAAATCCATGCGCTTATTCGCGAGCAATTCCATTGCTTTCTGGAGCTCAACCATGGCGGCCTTCATCTGCGTCTTATACTGTTTTTCAAAATATTTCATAACAAAAACATTGTGACCCTTGTCCCCATCATCTCCAAGGAGAATGACATTGTCATCGTCTTCACCGGTTGTTTTCACGCGGAACTTTTTCACCTTGTCGCCGTCTTTGATGATAAAAACCTTACCATCCCCATCGCCTGTGACAGTGGTCGTAATTTTCTTGCAAACTACCTTCTCTTTCTTCGGGGCTTTCGGTGGCTTGGGTGCTTCCGCCGGTTTTTCCGGGGTTGCCGGCTCTGCCTGCTTTTCCACTTTCGCCACCTTGGCCGGAGCCGCCGGGGCCGCCACTGCAGGGTCGGGTGGCAAGTCCATCGCCTTTGCGACCGGCTGAACCACCAGTAACATCCCGAACGCGATACCAATAAACAGTCCTGCAATTTTGAATTTCATACTTGTCTCCTTATGTGGGAAATTGTTGAGAATCTCCGACAGCCTTCCCTCAAGTTCAGGCTTCCGTGCCATGCCGAGGGTGGCGGCGCCTGCCATTGCCATCGGCTTGAACGTACCTCTTGAGGCCACACCTCTTGCCAGCTCCACAAGGTGGGACGCGTAATCGGAGGGACGAATCCCGGATCGGATAACCCGCTCATCACAGGATTTCTCCTGTTCCATTTTGAATTTTCTAAAAACCAGCCAGGATAAGGGATTAAACCAATAGAGCATGGCGACAATCCTTGCCGCCAGACGGGCCAGATCGTCTCTGCGCCGGATGTGGGCAAATTCATGTAGCAGCACAATCCTGCGCCGTTCTATTGTCCACTCACTTGCTGACTTCGGCAGCATTACGACTGGTCGTGTGGTTCCGTAGGTCAGTGGAATCGGTACCTGTGGATGGGATGCCACGGCAGTGTTCTGATACAGCCCCAATCTACGCCGCACAAAGCGTACGACAAACGACCAGCCGTCATCGTCCAGCAGCACAGAATGCCGAAACAACCGATGGGCCTGGATCCTCCCCAGAACCAGGCGAAGGAAAAGGAATAGCGTCCCGGTTAGCCAGATGGCCCATAAAAATTTCGCAACCGGGTGCGGATTCGCGGAAGAGGGAGTTCCCCCGTTCAACAGTGCACCGTCCTTTGAACCTGGACCTGGGGATGTTGTGAATGCACTGTAGGATGTTGTTTCCAGCGTAGTGGATATGCTATTTCCTGTAACGAGTGAAACACTCACATTCTGAAGAGCCGGTGTCTTAACGTCTTTGACCGGGATGGGTACGGTCCATCCGGTAAAACCAAAATGCACAATCGGAAGTATTGCCAGTATCAGAAAAACACCGGACCAGATTCTGTA
>PFTO01000035.1:4178-18061 GCA_002789615.1 Acidobacteria bacterium CG_4_9_14_3_um_filter_49_7
GTCAAAAGACCTCCGGCCGCGATCACCAGTACTGTTTTCAACAGGAAAACAATCCAGGTGGACCAAACCAGAATGTCTAGCCAGTTATTCATATCACCGTCCTTCCTTTTTCGCTCTGTCAATCAGTTGCTGCAGGTGTAGAAATTCTTCCTCAGACAGTTCCCCGTCCCGGATGTCCAGCAAGGTTGCCACCGTATCCGCCATGGAACCGTCAAAAAATGTGGACACAAGGTGGTTGAGTGCGGACCGGCGCACTTCCTCCCGCGGTGTCGTGGGCAGGTACATGTACCGGGGGCCGTCCTGGCGATGAGTCAGTGCTCCCTTTTCTTCGAGAATTCGCATCAGGGCTCGAACCGCCGAATAGCTGGGGGGGTCATCCAGGTGGTCCAGAACTTCCTGCACTGTTGCCGAACCCATCTCGTAGATGGCATCCATGATCTGTCTTTCCCTTCGGCTTAACCGGTTCAATGCTGTCATCGTGCCTCCCTCAAATTTTTTCTTCCCAGTCCCTTTTACGAACGTTCGTGCTAATTGTTTAGCAGGATGCTAAAAATATAGCACCTCTTCATCTCCAGTCAAGCATTTTCTTTCAGATATTGTTTATTTTTTCCAACCGGGCACTGCCCGAAAGAAAATTAAGATGGGCATCAGAGAGGGGAAGTGTTCTGAAAGAAGAGAGAAGAACCGGCGCGAATCTGTAAGGCATCGTAATATTTTAGAGCATTCTCCGCTACTTTTTCCGGTCGGAATACCGAATACAGAAAACAGAACACTTCTTTGGATTTTTCTCCACGACGTTGGTTTTTTGGGGTAAAATGCAGGTGAAGATTCAAAACTCAGGAGGGTGCGGTGAAGGCAATTGGTGCTTTTTTGCTGGTATTGGTTTTTTTGTTTGTGGCAACAGCATGCGGGAAAAAGGCAGATCCGATTCCCCATGAGTCAGGGCCGGTTGCCGTGGAGCCGGTAAAATGAAGATTTCTGAACTTTTCGGCAACTTGACCTTCAATGAAAAGGTGATGCGTGAAAAGCTGTCATTTGAGGTTTTCCGGCGTTTTAAAGCCACCATTGAGCAGGGAGAACCCATAACCCGGAATGTGGCGGAGTGTATTGCCCATGCGCTGAAGGAGTGGGCATTGGAAAACAATGCCACCCACTATACCCACTGGTTTCAACCACTTACCGGTCTGACAGCTGAAAAACACGATGCATTTCTACAGTTCCATGACGGTGGCACCCCTATTGAGCGGTTCTACGCAACAGAACTGATGCAGGGGGAGCCGGACGCATCCAGTTTTCCCAGCGGTGGAACCCGGACCACATTCGAGGCCAGGGGATATACCGCATGGGATCCCAAGAGCCCCTGTTTTATTATTGAAGGGGAGATGACCAACACCCTGTGTATCCCCTCGGTATTTTTTTCCTACAATGGAGATTCTCTGGACAAGAAATCTGCGCTGATTCGGTCCACTATGGTGCTGGATGAGGCGGCGAAAGAGCTTCTCGGAGTGATGGGCTATCCGATTCCGCAGCACGTCCATGTGACAGCCGGGGCAGAGCAGGAATACTATCTTATAAACAGGGAAATGTACCGGCAGCGGGAAGATCTAATGCTCACGGGGAGAACACTTGTCGGCGCACCGCCCATCCGGGGGCAGAAGCTCTCCGACCATTATTTCGGGAGCATTCCTCCGGATGTGAAAGCATTTATGGAGGAGGTGGAATTGGAGCTGTACCGCCTGGGTGTGCCGTGCAAGACGCGACACAACGAGGTGGCGCCCAGCCAGTATGAGATTGCGCCCGTGTTTGAGGAAGTGAACATTGCGGCGGACCATAACCAGTTGATGATGATGATGCTGAAGCAGAAGGCGGCAGAACGGGGTTTTGCATTGTTGCTTCACGAGAAACCCTTTCAGGGACTGAACGGCAGCGGCAAGCACAACAACTGGTCAATGTCGGATGAAACCGGCACTAATTATTTCAGTCCCGGCAGGAACCGGGAGGAATTCTTACGTTTTCTCTGTTTTCTGGTGGCATTTGTCAATGCGATACACCTTCATGGAGTCTTTATCCGTGCCTCTGTCGCGTCGGCGTCCAATGACCACCGCCTGGGGGGGCATGAGGCTCCACCATCCATCGTTTCCGTTTTTGTGGGCAGTGCTCTGGAGCAGGTCCTGACAGATCTGAAGAATGGAAATTTCACGGAACTTACCGGGATGGAGATGATAAAAGCGGGGTTGAAATATGTTCCGCAGATAGAAAAAGACAACACAGACCGTAACCGGACGTCACCGGTGGCATTTACCGGGAACAAGTTTGAATTTCGGGCAGTGGGTTCCGGCCAGCCATTGGGTTTTCCAAACACGGTGCTAAATACCGCAGTGGCGGAAAGTATGCGGTCGCTGGCCAGGATGATTCGCAGTGAAATCAGCGCAGGCAGGGGGCAGGAAGAGTCAACCCTGGCAGCGTTGTCTGCTATGCTGGAGCAGTGTGACCGGGTGGTATTCAATGGAAACTGTTACAGCAGGGAATGGAAGGAAGAGGCCAAAAAACGGGGCTTGTCCAACCTCCGTGCCACGCCGGAAGCACTCCGTTCTGCCTTCGGAAGCGAAAGCGAAGCGGCATTTCTTCTTGAGGCAGGTGTACTGAACCAGACGGAACTGGGTGCGCGCTATGAAATCAAAGTGGAAGAGTATGCTCAAAGGGTGGAGATAGAATCGCGAACACTGCTCAAGCTGATTCGAAAGGACATTCGCCCGGCTCTGGTTCAGCAGATGAAGGACCTGGATTATCTGGACTGGGGAATTCGTACCCATTATCGGGAAGCAGTGGGCCAACTTGAACGGGATTCGGCCAGACTGGTCGGTGAATTAGAGGGGTTGCGCGAAGTGGAAGGAAGTGAAAAACAGGCTCAATTCTGTTACGGGAGCATTCTGCCGTTGATGGAAAAGATCCGGGATTCAGTTGATTTTCTGGAGGAGGAGACAGATCGACAGCTCTGGCGGTTGCCCGACTACGATCAGTTGTTGGGTCACCGATGACAATAGACTTTCTTTTCTTTCTCGGAAATCGCCTTTACCCCGGGCGTCCTCTTTCTGAGACCAGTCGAAAGCTTGCGTTTCGCCTTGCGGTGCACTATGCGGTGCAATTGGTCAACGCGGGTCTTTTTTTCAAACAGATGGGGCGGATGCCGGAATCATTGCTGTTGAAAAACATCAGTGTCACAGAAGACGGATTTCTCTTTCTGCAACCGGGTTGTTCGGGAAAGGAGGAATTTGATGAAGGGGAATTTCTGCGCCGCATCTACCGGTTGTTTTTGCAGATATTACTCCGAAAAGACGTTTTGCCCAAAGGGAAAACGCTGGGTCAGGTAATTGTAAACTATCCCAGGGAATTTACGGATGCTCTGGAGGCGCTCAACGACCCGGAAATGACACTGGTACATTTCAAGTGGCGAATCCTCGACTATTGGAAAGACAATGCCATGGATTCCCGCCTGCTTTCTTTCCAATTTCACTGCAGTCTGCCGGAGACGGCGTCCATCGTACTATTGCCATTTTGCAATGCGTTGATGCCGATTGTGGAATCCTGCGCGGGCCGGTGGACCGAAATATCTGAAGGAATACCGCTCCCCTTTGGGGCCTATGATCGATTCACCGATATATTTTATTTTCTGAATCTTCCGAAACATGGTCTGGAACGCCTTCCGGCTCCGGAAGCGCTGAAAGGCAGGATACAGACGGTGCTGGAAAAATCAGCCGGATTGATTCAGGAAGAATTTTGCGCGGTACTGCATGAAGACAATCTGGACAGCTATTCACTGGATATCTTCACCTGGCTTTCTGAGCAAGTGCCGGTAAACTTTCTGGTATTGACGCGTCAACCGTTTTCCAGCCGGTGGAACCGGAGTCTGGAATCCAGGAAGGCCGCAGTCTGGAATCCCCGGGCAACAGATGGAAAACTGGAAGTAAAAAGCGGTATTTTGTCCCGATTCGACACGGCCATTTTCTATGAACAGGCAAAATCCAGGACATCGGATTCTCTTGCTCTGGCCTTGCAGTGGATGGAACAGGATGAAGAATGGCGGGACAGTTTTTCCCCTGCATCGCTCGGACTGGATCCGGCAGAAGAAGAAGCGCTTTTGTCCGGTGTCCCCAACGAAATGCTGGAACGAAAGGGATTGTCAGAGCCGCTGGGAACTCTGTTTCCTTCCGGTTTCGAGGAACTGAAACAACTGTCTGATGAAATAATTAAGGAAGTGGAAAGGGGGACTGACGGGTTTGCGTCCCGGATTCTGACCCGCCTGGAAAATGACCCCGGGCTTTTTCTCTTGGCCCAGTCTGTGGCAGACAACGATGCGGACTTACCGGAAGAGGTTTCTTCACTGATTTGTTATGCAACAAGACAGTTTAAAGCAGCCATCAGCCATATGGAGTCATTGAAGACACAACCGGCTTTTGCGAACCTATATGCCAATGCGCTTTTTGAAAGCGGAGAACTCGATCAGATGGAGTCTTTTTGTCAGAAACAGGGAATTCGGCCCTCATGTTACAACTTCCTCATGGCTCAGCGGGGGGAAGAATTCAGTATGGAAGCACTGAGTTCGGAACACCAATTCCAGGTGCTTCTGATGCAGGGGAAACTGGAAGAGTTGAAAATCCGGCTTTTGGAATATGAGCAAAAACACGGGAAAGACCCCCTTTTCTACGAGTTTCAAGGAGAATTGGTTTTTCGCAGCGACCCATCGGAGGGGGAATTGCTTCTTCGAGAGGGAATTCAACTGGCACAGGAGAATCGACAACTGTACCGCAAGGCATTTGTCCTGAAAAGACTGGGTAACGCATTGTTCAAAATCCCCAGATTCCGGGATGCCGAGGTTTGCTATTACCAGGCAATGGAACTATTTGTTTCACTTGGAAATGCCTGGCAGTTTGAAAAAGTGGCTTACAACATGGCCATGGTTGACATGAATCTATGCCGACTGGATGCGGCGGCAGACGTTTTTCAGAAGGACCTGAAAAAGAACCGGGCAAGCGGTCACAACCGGTATGTTGTGTTCAACTTGAAGGCGCTGGGGAAAGTAGCGGCCATGGCGTATCGTTTTGAAGCCTCGGCTGCCCTGATGGAGGAGGCACTTCGTCTGGCAGAAGACGGTGGATTTGAAGAGGAAATTACCGGTATTCATTACATACTGGTCACGGTCTTTCTGGAGCTTGGAAAGCTGGAAAAAGCGCGAAAATCTCTGGACAACCTGACTGAGAGGGTAAAGGGGCAACCCTTCTGGGATACGCAGATTCACATTCTGAATGTTGAATACTTACGAAAGGCAGGAGACATTGAGGCCGCGGGAATTGAGCTGACAAGAATTGATCCCGGAAGTCTTTCTCCTGATGATGTCCTCTATGTGCGGGTCCTGGATGCCCTCATTTCTTCCCGTTCACTGGCGGAAGTGGCAGACCTCTATGCCGATGTGGGAAATGCCGGTTCTGAGCAGTTTATTTTCTCCCTTCGAGCCTGGTTGCTGGACGACTATCCCCGCCTTGTTGGGGTGGTAGATGAAGCGGAGCTGAAAGAGGACTATCAGAGGGTCCGGGCTTTTAATGGCGTCCTTGCTGACCGATTCCGTCGCCATTTCATGAACCGCAAACGAAGTTTCCTGGATCCGGAAATATTCGCCCATCTCACACGGGTGATGGGTCATGCAAAGAAAAACGAACAAGCCAGCTTTCACCAGGCGTTTCGACAAATGGGGGAGTGGGCCGGTTTCATGGATTTTGAACTGAGGAGCCCGAATACGCCCGCAAAGGATGATGCCTTTTCCATCGGAGATACAGAAGGTCGATTCTTCCTGGATGTTCAACCAGAACCGGAAGAAGAACTCATGCCTTTTCTTAAGTTTGTGGTAAAGTTTGCCGCTTCAAACTTTCCCCGGCTGTCCCCGACCGTTCGGGAAGAGACGGATTCCACATGTCCTTATCTTTCACTGATTGTGGGCCATTCTAAACCGGTGCAACAGTTGAAGGGCGAAATATCCCGGGCAGCAGATTTCATGTTTCCGGTGCTTGTGACGGGAGAAAGCGGATCCGGAAAAGAGTTAACTGCCCGTGCCGTTCATTTCTGTTCCAGCCGAAAAGACAAACCCTTTCTGGCTATTAACTGCGCAGCATTACCGGACAACCTGATGGAGAGTGAGCTTTTTGGCTATGCCCGAGGTGCTTTTACCGGTGCCCAGGTAACTCGGACAGGTTTGCTGGAGTCTGCCCGGGACGGCACGTTGTTTATGGATGAAATCGGTGAAATGCCCATGGCGACCCAGGCCAAGCTGTTACGGGTACTCCAGGAAAGGGAATTCTACCGCCTCGGTGATGCCACGCCCAGAAAAGTCAATGCGCGATTTGTCTTTGCAACGAACCGGGACCTGGAACTGGCGGTGAAAGAAAAGCGCTTTCGGGAAGACCTCTTCTACCGGATTGCCGGATTTCGTTTGTGTATGCCATCGTTGAACGAAAGACGGGAGGACATTCCGGAGCTTGCAGACTACCTGTTGCATCAAATGGACGACAGTGCGGGAAAGAAACTGAGTGAGAAAGCAAGAGAGGTTTTGTCCGCATACACGTACCAGGGTAATGTCCGGGAGCTCCAGAACATTCTGATGATGGGAATTGTTAATGCGGGTAGTGCTGTTGAAATCCAGCCGGAACACCTTCCTGTTGTGCCAAAATCGACTCCAGTGGCTTTTTCCGGAAAACTGAAGCAGGCCACCCGGGCATTTCAGAAACAGTATCTTCGACAGGTACTGGAGGAAAATGCATACAATAACTCGAAAACCGGTCGAATTCTGGGAATCACACGCCAGCGCATTATCCAGTTGAGAAAAGAATACGAGTTATAAAAAAACGGGGCAATTGCCCCGTTTTTCTCATTACCTACAGAATACCCAGGGCTTGATGTCGTTCAAGGATGATATCCGCAAGGGCATCAATTTTCTTAAAATCTTCTTCGCCGGGAAGTCCCCTGGAAAGAATCGGGTCAAAATGCTCAGCCTTGACCGGTTGAATAAGAGATCCTACCTGTTCAACAACCTTTCCTCCCCAGCCATATGAGGCCATGATGCCAACGTGCTTGACTTTCGCCCTGAGGGCGCCGGTGAAGTAAGCGGCATAGACCACCGCAGGATGGGCCCCTACCAGTACAAAGGGGGTTCCGAACACGACCGTTGCGGCGTCCACAATGTCCATGGCATATTCGCCCATGTCCGCTCTGACCAGGTTGAACAGCTTCACCTTGATATCCCTGTCAATGAGGGCGCTTGTGAGATGATCCACCATCGCACGGGTGCTGCCGTGCATGGAGACAAAGGGGATCAGTACTTTGTTTTTGACTTCATCGGAAACCCAGTCCCGGTAAGCGTCCATAATGCAGGACGGACGGTCATATGCCGGGCCGTGGCTGGGAGCAATTATTTCGATATCATAATCTTCCAGAACCTTCAGATGTTTCTGAATGATGGCCCTGAACGGCATCATGATTTCAGCATAGTAGAGCTTCGCTCCGTAAAGAACCTTTGATTCGTTCCTGACAAAGAGGTTACTGGCAGCCCGGTGGGCACCAAAGAAATCACAGGGGAAAAGAATCTTGTCTTCCTGAAGATAGGTTACCATGGTTTCCGGCCAGTGAACCCAGGGCGTCAGGATGAATTCCAGTGTCTTGTCTCCCAGGGACAACGTTTCCCTGTCCTTTATCACAATGAACCGTTCTTCCGGTATATGGAGGTGATCCACAAGCATCGCTTTGCACTTGGCGTTGGTCACTACCATGGTTTCGGGATGAAGTTCAAGAATCTTAGGGATGCCCCCGGAATGGTCCTGCTCGGCATGGTTGGATATCAGATAGTCAATGCGTTTGGGATGGACAGTTTTGAGGTTTTGAATCAGGACATTTTCCTTGTCAGGGTCCACTGTGTCAATCAATGCGGTTTTTTCACTGCCCTGAATCAGGTAAGCGTTGTAGCTGGTGCCGTCCGGCAGATGTACAAGCTCGTCGAAAAGTTCCCGGTCCCAATCAATTGCACCCACTTCGAAAATACGATCCTTCAGTTTTCTGACAGCCATTGTCCCTCCGTGAGATCCAGAATTAAACAGACGGAAACCAGCTTCATATGAGGGTATCCGCCGGTTGATGCACAAGAAAAAAGGCGGGTAAGGATATCCTCATCCGCCGAAATGTCATCGCTCAGTCTTCGTAAACGGAAAAATCTTCTTTGCCTACACCGCAAAGTGGGCAGACCCATTCTTCCGGAATGTTTTCAAAAGAGGTCCCAGCAGCAACGTCATTGTCAGGATCTCCAATTTCCGGATCATAAATGTACCCGCATACGTCACAAATATATTTTTTCATTTTTCCTCCAAATTACGGCTTCTTCAGCCTATTCTACCGCAAAATGCTGTTCTTTTGGCAGAAATCCGATGATCATACACTTTTTTCTTAGACAGTGCCCTGCGTCCCATGCTCCTGCAACTCCTGCCAGTTCTTCATGGCACGGCGAATATGGGGAATGGTGATGGATCCGCCGACTGCCAAGCCGATTGTGACCGCTTCTTCAAATTCCTGGGAACTTGCGCCTTCTTCAAAACATCGAATGGTATGGTAGAGGATACAATCGTCGCAACGCAGTACCAGGGAAGCCGTAAAGCCGAGTAATTCCTTTGTCTTTGCAGGAAGTGCGCCGTCCCGGTACACCGCGCTGTCCAGCGAGTAAAATCTTTTCAGATTCTTTCCGGCATACTTCAGGACGATTTCATTCAGTTCGTCCCTTTCCTTTTGAAAACGTGCGGCGGCGCTATCCCCTTTGTTCATGGTGCAGTGGGATCGGGGCTTGCCTGGCGCAGTTTCAGTTCCCTGTCCAGCATGAACAGGCCGCGGCTGTCATTCCCCATCAGGTGGAAAGACTGGACAATTTCGTCCACATTGGCTTCTTCTTCCACCTGTTCGTCCAGGTACCACTTGAGAAAACTCTGGGTTGTGAAGTCACTCAATTCCGAAGCAAGTTTCATCAAGTCATTGATCCGACTGGTGATGTACTGCTCGTGCTCATAGGTGGCCTCGAATGCAGCCAGGGGAGAGTCCCAGTCTTTCTGAGGCTCTTCAATTGCTTTAAATTGTGCGCGGCCACCTCTATCGACGACGTATCTGTACATTTTCATGGCGTGCATAGTTTCTTCCTCGTACTGCACTTCCATCCAATGGGCGAAGCCGGGCAGGTTCTTTTCTTCGAAATAGGCGGCCATGGCCAGGTAAAGGTACGCGGAAAAGAATTCCGCGTTAATTTGGTCATTGAGCGCTTTTTGCATTTTTTCTGAAATCATACAATCCTCCCAAATCTCAATTCTCTCATTTCAGTTAATTTTCTGTCAGGATCATATCGTCATACTCCATCTCAAAACGGAGTTTGTGTTTAGCCTCTTCCTGGGCCAGACGATACAACACATTCTTGGCCTTCTCATCCTGGGCCAGTTCTGCGAGGCTAGTGTACAGGATGTAGGACTCTTTTTCTGCCTGCATGGCGATGATCAATGCCTGCTGGTAATCGATGTTATCTGCCGGGATCTCTTCCGAGTGTAGCCCTTCCAGTATTTTCAGATCCAGAATCTGTTCCTGTAGCGGCTGTAAGTCGCCCCCCTTCTTGATTCCCACAAGAACGGCTTTGTGGCCCAATTCTTCCATGGAAAATTCGATAAAAATCTTCTTCATCCAGGGCCGATCCATTCTGTCAGCCAGACCAACGTAAAATTTTGATGCCTTTTCTTCCTCAGAAATCGCGAAATCCAGCAAGTCGTCCACTGTGTTAAAATTCATACTTCCCCCATTTGCCTGTTTGTTCTTTATTCAAAACCCTGATTTTCCTTGTTATATTTATGCCACGTATTGATTCTGATCGCAAATGTTTTCATCCGGAAGCAGGGCGCAAAAGTTAATGATGGCTCGGGCCCTTCTGACACTGAGGACAAATGCCCAGCAATTCAACGTTGTACTCCAGAATTTGAAAACTGGTCTTTTCACTCCATTCCGATGAAGGTTGCGGAAGCTCAAAATACAGATCATCAATCTTCCCGCACTTGACGCACTTGACATGATAGTGTGGGCTGACATCTCCATCAAATCGCTTCTGTTGGCCTGCAGTGTCCAGTTTCCGGATGATCCCCTGTTCTGTCAGAATGTCCAGGTTTCTGTACACAGTACCCAGACTGATGCGCGGTAACCGTTTCCGTACCAGTCCGAAAATCTCGTCTGCAGTCGGGTGAGTTTTCAAGCCCTTGACCGTTTCCAGAATGATCTGCCGCTGTCGTGTCATCCGATGTTGTTTTTCTGCCATTGTCGCCTCCTAATCAGGAATTATTCTTATTCGAGGATATTTTACTTATTTCAGTTGTAGTTGTCAAGTACCTTTCAAATTTCAACGACTCTAAGGGGAAGGATAATGGAAAAAACAGTTCCTTTACCAACACTGCTCTCCACTTTTATTCCACCACCGTGGGCCTCAATGAACTTGTTTGCGATGGAAAGGCCGAGTCCTGTCCCTCCCCGGCGCTGGGAACGGAATGCCACGAATATTTCCCGCATAAATTCTTCCGTCATCCCCGGCCCGTTGTCTTCAACCCGTATAACGGCCAGATCACGAACCCGTTTCAGTGCTACCTGGATTCGACCCTGTTCCGGGAGAATCTGGATATCATTGATGAGAATATTCATTAACGCCTGGCGAAGGCGCCGGGCATCTCCATCAATAAGAACAGGGGTTTCAGGTAACGTGATGTCCAGTTCAACACCTTTTTCCGTGGCCTGTTTCTTCAGGAATTGAATCAAGTCATTGAGAAAATGGTTCAAATCCATAGATTCCCGTTTCAGTTCAGTGGGCCGGGCATACGTCAGGAAATTTGTCATGAGTTCATTCAAGCGGCCGATTTCGTACGTGACCAGGCGGATGGTTTCCCTGAAATCTCCTTTGGCTTGGTCATCCTGAAGAGAATCTTCCAGATCCTCCTGAAGTAGCTGGATATTGATTTTAATGGAATTCAGTGGATTCCGGATTTCGTGGGCCAGACCGGAGGCCAGAATCCCGGCTTCGCTCAAATCCACCTGCAGTTTGTGGATGGCATTGGCTTTTTTCAGTTTCAGCCAGAGGACAACGCTGATCAGCGCGAAAAAGGTTGCGAGGACAGACGCCACTACGAGCGAAATCATCTGCCCTTTCCAGAAGCACTCATTACCAGGTATTCCCGGATAAAAGAGTCCAGATCCCCGTCCAGAACCGGGTCAACGTTTCCGGTTTCAAAATTTGTGCGATGGTCTTTGATCATTCGGTATGGGTGAAGGACATAGGAACGAATCTGGCTGCCCCAGCTGATTTCTTTCTTTTCCCCCGCCAGTTTTTCATGTTGTTTTCTCTGCTTTTCCAGTTCCAGTTCATAAAGACGGGATTTTAACACCTTCATCGCCACGTCGCGGTTCTTGATCTGGGAGCGTTCGTTCTGGCAACAAACCACAGTTCCGGTGGGGAGATGGGTGATACGGACAGCAGAATCGGTGGTGTTGACATGCTGACCGCCGGCGCCACTGGACCGGTAGGTATCAACTCTCAGATCCTTTTCATTGATTTCAATATCGATATCATCATCAATCTCCGGTACTGACAATACCGATGCGAAGGAAGTGTGGCGACGGCTGTTGGCATCAAACGGGCTGATTCGGACCAATCGGTGGACGCCGGTTTCTGCTTTCAGGTACCCGTAGGCGTAGTCCCCTTCCATCAAAACCGTAACGCTCTTGATTCCGGCCTCGTCCCCAGGCTGGAAATCAATGACATCCATCTTGAATCCTTTTCGTTCGGCATACCGGGTGTACATCCGATACAGCATCTGTGCCCAGTCCTGTGACTCGGTGCCGCCGGATCCAGAATGAATTGTCAGGATGGCATTGTTTGGATCGTGTTTTCCTCCGAGAATCATCCGTAACTCGGCATCATCCACAATTTCGGTTAAAGTCGTAATTTGTTCTGAAAGTTCGGCCACCATATCTTCACCCTCTGACTGGAGCTCCAGGAGGACGTCCACTTCGTCCGCAGCTTCCTTCAGGCGCGCGTCCATGTCGATGTGTGCTTTCAATCGGGACACTTCCTTCAGGATCTTCTGTGCGGCCTCATTGTCATTCCAGAATTCAGGGTCGGACGTTTTTTCTTCCAGTTCAACAATCCGTTTCTGCTTGCCAGTTGCGTCAAAGATAACTCCGAATCGTCGGGATGCGTTCCTTCAGGCTGTTGTGACGTTCTACTGCAGTTTCCAGATCCATCATGTCATTCTCCTTATAAAAACAGTCATTTTTGCTTCCGACCCTATGATACCCGACCCTGCGCAGGAAATGCAAGGGGATTGCCCTGCGGGCAGTGAGAGTGCGTGTGGAAGTGTGCGAAGGAGCTAAACTACCTGGAACAGAGAATTGCCTCCCCTCTGACGCCCCACGCCCACACATAACGCCCACGTCCGCGGACAAGGTTAAGGTTGAGTGTAAGTGAACGAAGAAGTAGAAAAATAGGCTTACGTGGGGCACAAAAGCCTTTCGCGGGGCCACGTGGCTGACGACTGCCGCATTGCGGCGATTTCAAGCCAGGAAAGGCAAGGACAAGACAGAGGAACAGTCATTCTCCGTCTTGCCCCCACCCATCACTCATCACAGTGCCGAAGGCACGCCATCACTCATCACTGGCCAGAGGCCAAAGTCAGGAGCCGAATTTTTCAGAAAAAGTGATATTAATACCGGTCCCCTCATCTGTGTTGGTGACAATTACATTGATGGAAACATTGCCGCCCTTCTGACCGGACATATTTACCATCTTCTTGTCATTCATGGTATAGCTGTTCTTGCTGACGGCGAAACCATTGTCTTTCAGTTCCTTTTCCATCAGGGCCGCGGCGATTTCCACTGAGTCCTGAACCACAATGGAATATCCACCGGTGGTCCCCTTGTCAGCGCTCATTACCATGACGTGCTGGGGAACAATATCCTTGTAGAGGGGGACCCATTTTGGCAGTTTGCTGGCATTTGAGCCGGTTGAAATATTAAGATTCCCTTCAGATGTCTTAATATTCATGGTGCCGGACTCTTCCCCTTTTTTGTCCGAACCCGTGTCTATACTGATGGTGGATTCTTTCCCCTTGTCATCGAAAAAGCGGAATTTACCATCCTTTATATCCTGTAGGTCCACGGTAACAGTTTTTCCGGTTTTCTTGTTCCGCAAGGTGATGGTCTGGGAATCATTGTCGGTGCTGACGACTTCCACATCAGGATTCATTGTCGTGACAATTTTTGCGGCTGCCGCAGTTGGGTTCTTTTTCCAGAGCGCGGGGTCAAACCCGGCCTGTTTAACCTTATGGACAGCGTAACCACCAAGGGCGACCAGTCCGATGACCGTAAGCAGGACAATCACCGCACAACCGATGCCCACCCATGCCAGGGCTGGAAGCCCCTTCTTTTTTGGTGGAACCGGGGGTTGCGGGGCGGTATATGGGGGCTGTGGTGCCTGAGGGGCCTGGGGAACCGGGGGTACTTCGTTTGACATTACAAACTCCTTTCTTTAATAGTATTGATGCTGATTCAAACTGGCAAAAACAGTACGAAATTGCGGTCTGGACCATTCATAAATAACCTTGGTGTACATATTATACTGAAATTCTATCTTCAAGGGAAGCGTCATAAACGTCGCCGTGATGAGTGAAGAAAGAAGAGAGGTGTTCAGTGTTCCGTGTTCTGTGTTCTGACCGGTGTCTTGTCCTGATATAGGTTGACACCTATAGAACCGCTGAAAGCGGTCAAGGAGGACAAGCTATGCAGGA
>PFTO01000162.1 GCA_002789615.1 Acidobacteria bacterium CG_4_9_14_3_um_filter_49_7
AAAGAACACAAAGTCCAGATAAGATGGGAATGGGATTCTCTCGCAAAGCACGCCAGGAAAAGGCAGGGAAAGGCAAATAACCCTTCCGATTTCTCCCGGCCTGCGAAGCAGCCCGGGCTGAACTTTTCCGGATAAAAGTATACAATTCCTTATTTCGATCCCGGGCGGGAGCGAAACTTCAGTTGAGCGCACCAACCTGGGGATCGGGACGCGATGGATTGGGCCAGATGGGTGCGTTCGCTTCTGGAATGCAGGAGGAGCAGTACGTCGGTACGCGACGAGAAATGGAGGGAGTGAACGCGCTCAGATGACCTGAGACTTGAGCATCACTTGAAAGGAGGGTGCAGGGCCAATAACAGCGCAGAATACATACCCATTATGCAGGCTTTTGCTTCGACGTCCGCGAAAGCGGGATGGCATCGTTACCGAACAGCTCTCATGCTCGCATGAAAGAGCTGTTTGATGGCGGTGACAAAAGTGGCACGAAGTGCCACGGAGTCGAAGCAAAAGTAGAAAGGCCAAGGTGCCATCAACGGCGAATGGCTCTCATGCTCGCATGAAAGGGTCGTTCGGTGCCGATGACGGGAGTGGTACGAAGTACCACGGGGTTGAAGCAGCAATCCGGTCGGAGTGCCGGAATGGTATGTCGGTTGCGTGGGCTTTGTTTTGAAGCTATAATGCAACTGAAAGAATATTAACTGAAGGAGATAAAATGACAATTCAACGGCATTGGCCACTTGTGATTATCGGAAGCGGCGCAGCAGGATACACAGCAGGGATTTATTCCCGCCGTGCCATGATTGACACCCTGATGATTGAGGGGCTTCAGCCCGGCGGACAGTTGACCATTACAAGCGACGTGGAAAATTTCCCCGGTTACGCCAGCATCATGGGCCCGGAATTGATGATGAAGATGCGGGAACACGCTGAGAAATTCGACCTGAACATTCACTCAGACCTGGTTGACTCAGTCAATCTGAAACAGCACCCGTTCAGCATTCACACGATGAACGATGAAACATTTACAGCAAATGCCATCATTGTGGCAACCGGTGCATCCGCACGCTTCCTTAAAATCCCGGGTGAGAAGGAATTCATGGGGCGCGGGGTCAGTGGTTGCGCCACCTGCGATGGGTTCTTTTTCCGGGACAAAGTTGTAATGGTGGCCGGCGGTGGTGACACAGCAATGGAAGATGCAACGTATCTGACCAACCATGCCCGTAAGGTGTACATTGTCCACCGCCGGGACGAACTCCGCGCCAGCAAAATCATGCAGAAAAAAGCAATGGATAATCCAAAGATTGAGTTCATCTGGAGCACGATTCCACTGGAAGTCATCGGAAACGAGAAAGTGGAGAAAATCCGGTTGAAAAATGTTAAGAGCGGCGAGGAATTTGACCAGGAAGTGGATGGTTTCTTTGTTGCCATCGGGCACAAACCCAATACCGGTTTTCTGGACGGACAAGTGGAACTGGACGAAACCGGTTATATTAAAACGCGGCCGGATTCCACCTACACTTCGGTTGAAGGGGTTTTTGCCGCGGGAGATGTGCGGGATCATGTGTATCGACAGGCGATTACCGCGGCCGGCTCCGGCTGCATGGCCTCCATTGACGCGGAACGCTGGTTGGAAGATAAACGCTTGAAGGGCTGATTTCTGCATGGGGGAGAAGGTTCATCCCCCCAGATTTTTATGTTATTGATAGTTGGAAAACTCGTCGTCATTCTTTTTTTACTGGTTTCACTGGTCTTATCCATGACCGGGTTTGCCGGAAGTGTACTGGCATTCCTCACCGCACTCATTTACGGCTGGGCTACCGGATTTCAGACAATGACCGGCCACATTCTCCTTGTACTTTTTATCCTGATGGCTATCGCAGAACTGATTGAAGTCCTTTCAGGAACCATTGGAGCAAAGACTTTCAAGGCGTCCAGACAGGCCGTATGGGGCTCAATGATCGGGTTATTCATTGGTTTTCTCTTTGCTTTTGCCACGATTCAGTTCTATCTGATTCCTGTCGGCCTTGTGGTGGGTGTTATTATCGGTGAGCAGGTTGCCGGTCGCACTGAGCCCAAGATCATTTTCCGCTCCATTATCGGCGTACTCATCGGAAAAATCAGTGGAATTATCCTGAAGTCAATTTTGACGTTTACGATGATGGTGATTATTTTCGTCCATCTTTTTCACTGATAAGTGCCTTTGCAGACATCAGAATTAGAGGATGAAGGGTAAAAGTACTCATCACTTCTTTCAACTCCGGTTTCGTCAATCCCTTCAAAGAGACAAGCGCGGTGGTTAAATCAGATTTCTTGCTGTAGACGAGTGCCTTTCGAACGGACCGTCGATTCTGCCACAATCGGTTATCCACAATCTGAACGGAGAATTCCGGCGTCATTGCGGGGGAGTGGATCAGCCTCACCAGAGCGGTTTCTGTCATCCGGGGGTTTTCCAGCAGAATTCCAAACAATCCAGGCTCATCCTGCTTCATCACCCACGGGAAAAGTCTTGGGGCACAGGCTCTGGCAAACGCCTTCCATTCACCGGTCGCAGCACGCTCCATCCGCCGCTGCAGTAACTCTACGACTTTTTTCTTTGCCCGTTCCGGTACCGCAGGACAATTCAGTACCTTCAGCAAATCACGCCAGAACAGGTGGGGGAATACTGCCTCCCTGAGTACTTCGGGAGTTCGTGGATGAATCGCCAAACCAACCCAGATCGCATGAGCATGGGTTTCCTGCCGATTCTTTTCAAATATTTCTTCCAGAATTGATGTCGACGTCGCCGGATTCAGTACCAGCCGCCGCATCTCCTTCAGTTCCACCATAGCCTCCAGGGCGGATCGTGCAGAATAATACCGCTACCGCTGTCAATTGAATCAAATCAAGGGGAATCGCGGACACCGGCTTGAACCGGTATGCGTGTTCCCAGAGCAGGTAAAAAAATATGTATAATATCGAAGAAATAAGATATCCGGGCAAAGCGGGTGACAAGACTCCGACAAGTCCCTTCACACGGGAGATCGCGTATACAAGTGCCCCCAACGCCAGAACGCCCGGAAAAACCACTGGTATTCGAAATCCGTCGTACTGGGCAAGAACCAGAAACAACGTCGTGAGCAGCACCAGAGATAAACGAAACGGGACTTTTTTGTCGTGCAGAAATAGGAAAAGAAGACCAAAAGAAATGGCACGGAAAGCCGCATCCGGAGAAACAACAATAAAAACAATCTGAGCCAGGAGAAAAATCCAGGGACGGGGAGCGATAAGGAGAAAGAAAAAAGTCATTCCCACGAGAAAATAATCAGGAGTTGTGTTTGGAATAAAGAAAACCGCGATCCACTGACACCCATATATGAAGAATAATATATCAGTTCTTTTCAACAGGTTCATTCTTTTCAACGGGTTCATTGGTTTCAATTGTCTGCCATTGAATCGAGAATGGAATCCTAAGTCCGTACTGGCCAGGTAGCATATATCGCTCCTCTCCCACGGTGATCATGCTTCCGGGCTTCACAGAAAAATCACTTTTGATGATTCGATGCAGCTCGTCCATCCTTGTCTTTTCAAGTCGACTGAATTCCTTCAGCTTCTCCACGTCTGTCTGATGGTCAATCCGACTGTAAGCCGGGAAAAGCTTTCCAACAGGACTATGGAATGACAGCGCAAATCCAATCATAAAGAGGATACCCACAAAAATTGCCACTGGAGTGCTGTACTCTTTCCGTTCTTCCGTATACCGATAGTAATCCGAAACGGCCGGGATCGTATATTCGGTCTTTTCGATGAAGCCGCCTTCGAACAAATCATACAGACTTCGATACGTTTCGAATTCTATCAATTTGGACTTATCTCCGATTTCCTTGGCTGATGAAACACCATCTATCAGTTGTAAAACATATACCTGGTCGTGAGGCAAACTGACTGATTCCAGATCAGTTCCCACAATGGGATCGTCGAACGAAGAGGAAAAAGAATCTTTCACTTTCGTAGCCTTGTCTGTTCGCTTGAAGACCACATACGGATCATTTATAACCCGTTCGATCAGCGGCCATTCATCCAGCATACGCAGACCTTCCATCAGGATACTTTCAGTGGAAATGGGTTCAAAGTTCTCCTTGTCAAAATCCACTACGTCCCGGGGAGAAAAGTGATAGTGACCGTTTTTCCACCGAAAAAGGCTATATACAATTTGCAGGACTTGATTCTTCAGGGCCTCCTGCAGATCTGAGGAACCAATGAATCCATTCTCCACCAGGACCTGCCCCAACCGCTGAAGGCTCTCAGCCTGTATTTCCAGCGCGCGATTCAACTGCTCCTGAGAAATCACACCTCTCTTGACCAGCACATGCCCCAGTCTGGATTCTGTCTGTTCGGATTCCTTTTCAGAACCCACAATCGTGCCGTTCTGGAAACTGACCCGGACCAGATCATCCCCCTCTCTCAATATCAACATACCTGTCTTTTTCTGAATCCCAATCAATTGGAAAATATCGGCAAGGCTGAAATCCTTTAACGTTCCTTCAAGTGCCATTTACTCTTCTCCCAGGGTCGGCAAAATGCCGAACAGGTTTACGCTGATAAGCAGGACAATGATTAAAAGAAATGGCAAGGCCAAAAACCAGCTGCCAAATAGTTTGATTTCACCCAGAACCAGCAACAGGCAACCGAAAAAAAGAAAATACAACAGCACACCCCGAACCGCGCCTCCCGTAACAAAAACACCATAGCTTCCGGGCACAAGAAATCCGATCACACCCTGAACAATTTTGCGGACCCGATTGTATCTGCGGATACTTTCAACTTTTGCCATTCTTTTTCCGGAATCCAGATTTTCCTTCTTCACAAAAACAGTCACACACTGTTTGCACATGCTGTCATTATGAGATTCCAGGAACCGAAAGGCATTTCCACAGCGGGAACAACTTTCCGACATATCCCGATCCCTGAACAGAAATGAAAGGGACAAAAACAGGAGCAACAGTATAATTACAAACGACATTTCCTTCTTGCCCGAAACTTCACCAGATGCGGAAGAATTTTCAAAACTCATCTTAAAGATCTTGCTGTAAAGAAATGGGATCCCAGGTACTTCTAGAAGTGGCACCGGTCGCTTGATCTGATCCAGCAGCGTCGAAATGGTGTGATCAGCGTCTTTTTCATAGCTTGACTTTAATTCGCTATCCGATTCTGAGAGATTGTAGGTACTCAGCATAACAACAGCCAGATTGTAGCCAGGTGATTCCAGTTCCTTGGTTTTTTGTGCAGCTTCCCTGAAAAAGTCACGGGCCAACTCGAATTCATTGAGATGAAAATAGGCAACGCCAATATTGTTCAGCGCAAAAGGATACAGATAGGAGGAAGAATTAATTTCTTTATAAAACGAAATGGCATCCGAAAACTGTCCACGTCGCATACGATTGGTCGCTTTTGAAAATAGCTCCAGTTGGGGTTTTGGATTAAATCCTTCCACCTGCGAAAATGGCATCTGCAATGACCGGTAATAGAGAAACTCGGGAGAAGAGACCTGGTTTCCAACCCTGGCCGCGTAGGCAAACCCCAACACAAAAACAATGGTCAACCCGATACTCAGGACCAGTCCAATCCTTTCTCTTTTCGCAATGTACGGTGAAAGAAGCAATATCCAGCACATCGGCAGGTACCTCACCGGAACTGTGAAAAGAACCGGCAAAAGATAGAGCAGCGAAACCGCCACCACTCTCAGAAAATTTGATGAAATGCGCGCTTCCATATAGCGGGTGATATCGTGGTGAAAACAGCGACCATATTTTATCATTGCAATGATACCGAAAATGGCGAAAAACGACATGCCAAGGAAATAAAGGCCCTCAAATACGTTCTGGAGAACTCGGACGATATTCAACGGATCCTTCAAAATAGCACCAAGCGTCCTCACAAATGAGCCCAGGGCTACTTTTACCTTACCTGCCATGATTAACCTGTCAATCATGGGGAAGCGGCCAGCTTTCAATTCCGGGTTCCATTCGTTCAATGCTCTTTCAAAAGTTGTTGGCCCTGAAGTTTTTTTCGACGAGAGAAAAAGCTCTTCCGTAAACGGCACGATTTTGTAACCGCCCTCGTGCACGGAACGCCGCATTCTTCGAATGGCTTCCTGCTGTTCTTTCTGCGTTTTTGCCTGTACTCCATTTATCAAAGCAGTCTGCAACTGCCCACTGACCCCCCGGCTCTCAGCGCGAGCAGGTACGGGTCCAAAAATCATGCATAGAAAAACGAACGGAACAATTAGCCGCAAGCACTTCATAACTTTCAACAGTTCACTCCTGAGGTCTTCTTTCATTTGTTGAAATTATAGCACCCAGCTTTTCAATTGCAACCCAAAATCCAACCCCCTGTTGTGAATCGGCATTTACAGAAAATATTCTGCGTTCAGTTTTCAAGTGTTATGATCAGAAAGAAATGAGCAAAAGGCGTAACACAAGGAAGTTAAACAGTTAGAACTCATTGAGCCTTTATCATCACGACTCCGAGGCACGACGTGCCTTTGAGAGTTTTGGGGAACTGGATCAGTCGTGTGCAGATTCGAATCAGGGGGAATCACTTGATTCGGATATATGTATCCGATACACTACCTGTCAGATCATTCATAATTGCGGTTAACCCAATGAGCCAATCGGTTTTCCTGACTGGCCGGCAAACAGTCTTGTGCGTTAAGGGAGTGAGAATATGTCAAACCAACCGTCATCTCATCATTCATCAAATCAGAGTCCTTCCAGAGGCTTCTTTCGATCAGCGATCAAGGAATGGGGGCGCAAATGGGCGAGGCGCAAGTGGCGCCGCCAGTTAAAGAAAGCACAGGTCAATCGAACCGGACTGCTGGCCAATATTGGCCAGGCTGCGTGGCAAAACGGTATCAGGGTTGCCGGTTCCGATACCGTATGGGAAACGTTGACTACGTTGTCCGGACAATCCGGCACTGTGCCAGCGGCCACCCATGCTGCCCAATCTGCTCTTCAGGATAAAACTGTCGCGTACCAGGAAGCGGAAAAGCAGTGGAACGGGAAACTCCAGGGCGCATCCGCGGACATTCTGAGCAAGAAACAGGCATATGACGAGCTCCATCGGGCTATTCTAGCTCAGCATGAAGCCGATCGTACTACCCGATCCCGGCTGGAGGCCATTCAAAGGGAAGTGGAAAGTCTGCGTGGAAACGAATCCACGGCTGCTATTTCCGACCACACGCAGGATCCGGAGCGTCAAATAGCCGCGCGGGAACAGGAACGTCATAAACTGGTGGACTACCTGACTCAGGTCGACTCCTATCTGAACAGTGTGCAGCCCCAGCTTGCAACTCTGCAGGAGCAGTTGGAGCAGGCAAGCGCACACGAGCAACAGTTGTCCGAACAGAAAAAAGCTGAACTGACCGATCTCGGACAGGGTATCCGTGCTCTGGAGCAGCAATTGAAAGGCCTATCCAGTCAGCAGAACGAACTCTCCGGAAAGACCGGCAATTTAATCAGAGAACTTGGACAACTAATAGTAAATGAAGGTTCTGATGCCCCGGCGTTGCTGGAAAGCCTTGGACTGCTACGAGCCCACGACGACGAAATGCGCCGGCTGGAAGAGACCCTTGCCAGTTCTCGTGAAGAAAGCAGTCAGATGCCAAGAGGGACAATGGCTAAGTTTTTCCTCACAATCGTAGGCGTTCCGGTTTTCTTCTTTATATTTATTTTTGGCGGGCTGACCGCATTCCATATGTGGCAATCCTGGTTCGAAATGCAAAGCATTCAATCCGGCATCAAATCCGCCCTGCAACCCTCCATTTCCCCCTATCTGAACCATCCTCTGAAAAACAACCCGGCTTATCGTCTGGCCGATCGCCTCGCTGCGGCCCGAGACAAGGGAGATGAAAAAGCCGCAAAAAACACCCTTTTGGATATTTGCAAAAAGATCCACCTGGGGATCTATACAATTGATAACAAACAGATACTGGCGGGCGCCGAGCGAAACGATAAAGACTTCTATCTCTATGATTTTCAAAGGGGAATCCTGGCCCGCTCTTACATTGACAGGAACGTAACGGGAATGCCTGCACACAACCGCCTCATTGCAAAACTAGTTTTTAAAACAGACCAGAACAATACGTTTGATCAGGCATTTAGAGAGCTCCTGGCTGAACGGTATCAGGACGCGGTTGCCCATCCGGACCGGCCGGAAAACTTCCTGCCCCTGCTGATCGACGGACTGGCCCGGCATGAGGTAACGCCACACTCGCTGGGAGAATTAACGTCGAGATCGATTGACCAGCTGGACGTGGACGACATTCAGTCTTTTCTGATCTTTCTGGACTTCTTTGTTCCGGCACCACCAGAGCACGAGGTCCGGTCTACTGTTGGATCATTTTCCCTGAGTACACCGGTTTACGCATCGTCGTTGTGTGACAAGATAGCCGGAAAAGAAGCCAAGTCTTACTGGGAAAAAGGATCTTCCTTATTGCCTGACTTTATGGAAAAACTGCCCGGCAAAGCCGTGGGAGTGGCGGCAAAAGGGCTGGGCAACTCAATGAGCGTACTCGGTGTTCTGGGAGACATCCTGATTCTCCGGGGCATTCAACTTGAAATCCGTCCAGCCGGAGGACTAGTGATCAGTCTTCCCCATACCAACAAATCAAGAATGGACGACTCCCTGCCAACATATCAATTCACCGCCGTGGCCACATTCCAATGCGAGGTTTCAGCAGAAGTAGCCAAATGCGGATGGCTAGTGGGAAAGTCTATTCCAGAGAACGGTCCGCTGCAGAATGTTGAGATCACCTGGGACTTCAGTCCACAGATCGGGAAAAGGGTTGCCTTCCACGATGCAGATGAATTCATTGCCAACACAAGGATGCTTACCAACGAGAACGGAAAAGCCGCTGTAACGCTCCGTGCAATGCCTTGTCCGGCTCAAGATGGAACCCTGTGGAAGGATGATTTTCATAAGGTAACTGCCTCGGGCCGCTTTGTGTCTGCCCAGATTCCCAGTCCCCTGTCCTCACTGGGTGGTCCGGTTTCCACTGCCATCAGCATGCTGCCTGGATTTTATGAGATTGTCACCGGTGGACGGAAGGCCTATTCGACCCTTGATGTAAACTATCATGAAAATGAACCGGGAAACGAGCAGTATTGAACAGTATCGATTGCGGAAGAATCGGTCCGGTGGTCTCCCGGCGCCATGGGTAGAACAATGTATCGCAAAGTTAAAACCGTTGTCGTCGTCTCTGTTCTGTCATTCGGATTACTGATTGGTTTTTGCGCATGGGTTGTCCATCAGGCTTCGTCCGATCTGCCCGGGGAATCTCAAATCCGGGATACCATTTTGAAACGGTACCCCTCCAAACCCTACGCAACATGGGTTCCCCTCAATGACATCTCCCCCGAGCTTCAGCAAGCCGTTATCACCTGGGAGGACCCTACATTTTATGCTAACAACGGCTTCAACATTCCCGAAATCATGCGGTCCGTTGTGCGCGACGTTCGAGCAGGGGCATATGTGAGGGGCGGCAGCACGATTACCCAGCAGGTGGCCAAGAACATGTATCTGAGCCCCAGAAAAACACTGCGCAGGAAACTGCGTGAAGCCATCCTTACCTTGTATATTGAAAGCGCACTGAGCAAACATGAAATTCTTGAAGTTTATCTGAATATCGCCGAATGGGGACCGCATATTCAGGGCATCGAAGCGGCTGCGAGATACTATTTCGGTAAATCTGCGGCATCTTTGAACTGGGAGGAATCTGCACTTCTGGCAGGTATTTTGCAGAACCCAGTCCTTTTCAACCCCCGAACATATCCAAAACGATCCAGGGGAAACCAGGTACAGGTACTGGATAAACTCCTTCGCTTCGGCAAATTGTCCCCTACGGAGCATGCTGCCTCACTCAGAAAAAGTATTCGATTGAATCCAGATCCTTTACAGTAGTACGCTCATTCCAGACATCTCCCGGATGGTTCCGGAAAATCCCGGCTATAACACCGGCACGCATCATAAATATATACAGCCTATATCATATGAAGGAGATTTCGCCCCGCATCGAAACCGTTTCCGGAAAGGGGGAGACAGCTACCCTACAAATTTCCGGCTCCTTTTCAAGTCACCCGCCACATCATCTTCTGTTCACCATTTGCGGCACCGCAAGCCTTCCACGGTGCTTCTATCCGAAGATTTTTCTTGACATTGCTCTGTAACGTTCTAAAATCCACATTGTTGAACACCGCCGGGTTCTGCCAGAAATGCGAGAGTGGCGGAACTGGTAGACGCGTCAGATTTAGGATCTGGTATGCTTCGCGTGTGGGGGTTCGAGTCCCCCCTCTCGCACCATAAATCCAATAACAATTTGCAATGATCAAATAAGGAGATTCCACATGGAAACCAGAGTTGAGACATTGAGTCCTGTTACTCGAAAACTGTTGATTGACTTGAAACCTGAAGAAATTAACGAAGAATACACCTCTGTAATCAATGAGTTGAAAAAAAGGGTCAAAATTCCCGGATTTCGAAAGAACAAAGCACCCCGACACCTGGTTGAAACACGGTTCCGGAGAGAAATTGAACAGGAAATAATCCGCTTTGTAGCCAACGACAAGTATCCCGCCGCAGCGGAAGGAGCGGAAAAAGAACTGGGGAAAATTATCCGTGAAGAAATTGTAGATTTTAAACTGAATCCCGATCATTCGGTTTCAGCCGGCTTTTATGTGGAGATTCTTCCTGAATTTGACATCAAGGAAATGGACAACCCGACATTGACCATCCCCAAACAGGAAAAGAATCTGGAAGAAACCGCCGCAAAGGTACTGGCAGATCTCCAGCAACAACGGGCCCAACTGAAACCTGTAGAAAAGGAAAAAGCTGAAAAGAATGATTTCGTGGAAATCCGGTTGGAAGGCAAAGACAAAGAAGGGAAAGCCCTTATCAACAATGAGAAACTGGAGCTGGAGCTTCAGGCTGACGGCTACTGGGCACCCCTTGTTCCGGAGCTTGTCGGCATGACCGTTGGTGAAGAAAAGACATTCACGACCGCCTATCCGGATAATGAAAGATACGGAATGCTCAAGGGAAAAACTGTCTCATTTGTCGCGGAACTGAAACAGATCCTGGAAAAGACGATACCTGAAATCGATGATGATTTCGCAAAAGAAATGGGAAAGTTCGATACGCTGGATGCGTTGAAGGAAGATATCAGACAGAATCTAGCTGAAAAGTACGAGCAGGCTGAAAAGTCCGCAAAGCAGCGCGCCGTGTTGGATCACCTGTTGAGTACATACGAATTTGAAGCACCGCCTACCCTGGCGCACGAAGAAGCGCGTAAGATGACTGAAAATTATTTCAGCCAGATGGCCCGTTATGGAATCCCTATGGAAAAGGATGAAGATAAAATCAAGGCAATTTACGAACAAAGTAAAGGGGAGGCTGAACAGCGGGTAAAAGAATCACTCCTGCTCGCCCGCTTTGCCGAATTGTACAAAGTAGAAGTTGAAGAATCAGAAATAGACAATGTGCTGGAAAAAGCCGCCGCAGGGTTTGGAGAAAATGCCACGGTACAACAAGTCCGTAAGATTTTTGAGGAGCAGGGCGAGCTGGACAACATCAAGGGAATGGTCCGCAATGACAAGACCTTTGATCTTTTGGTGGGAAAGGCCTCTTTTGAGGAAAAGGATATGAGCCATGAAGGCCATGACCAAGGCCACGAAGGCCATGACCATAAAGAAAAACCGGTTGCGATAAGCCCTTCGGAACCGAAAGAAGGAACGGAGGAATAGCATGTTAATTCCGATGGTGATTGAACAGACAGGACGGGGAGAAAGGGCGTACGACATCTATTCACGCCTGCTGAAAGACAATATCATCTTTATCGGAACGCCAATCGATGACAATGTCGCAAATGTAGTGATTGCCCAGCTTCTGTTTCTGGAAGCAGAAAATCCTGACAAGGACATTTCTATCTACATCAACTCTCCCGGCGGCTCTGTTTCCGCAGGATTGGCCATTTACGATACGATGCAGTTTATCAAACCGGATGTCAGCACAATCTGTATCGGCCAGGCCGCTTCCATGGGAGCAGTTCTGCTAGCCGGCGGATCAAAGGGAAAGCGGTTTTCCCTACCCAATTCGCGAATCCTGATTCATCAGCCAATGGGGGGCATGCAGGGACAGGCATCGGACATCCAGATCCACGCGAATGAAATCGCCAGAATCAAATCCCTGCTCAACACCATTCTGGCATCACACACCGGAAAGCCGGTGTCTCAGATTGAAAAAGATACGGACCGCGACAACATCATGTCACCGGAAGAAGCAATTTCTTACGGACTGATGGATCGCATTATCACAAAGAAAGAGGAAACAGGAGATGACAACTAAACAACAGAAGGTCGACAATAACAACAAATGCTCCTTTTGCGGTCGCCCCGACCATGAAGTCGAAAAGCTCATCATGGGAAATGGCGTTTTTATCTGCAACGAATGCATTGACCTTTGTTCGGAAATTCTGCAACAGGATGATGAAGCCGCTGTACCTGATGTAATGAACAGCAAACTGAAGGACCTCCCGAAACCGATGGAAATCAAGGCCACACTGGATCAATATGTCATTGAGCAGGACGAAGCCAAGAAGAAGTTGTCAGTAGCTGTTTATAATCACTACAAGAGGATTAAGCACAACCGGCAATCTAACCAGGTCAAACTGGAAAAGAGCAATGTACTGCTGGTGGGTCCGACAGGCACGGGGAAAACCCTGCTGGCTCAGACCCTTGCCACCAGCCTTCAGGTTCCGTTTGCCATCGCTGACGCTACAACTTTGACAGAGGCGGGTTATGTGGGAGAAGACGTGGAAAATATTTTGCTGCGGCTTCTTCAAAACGCCGATTTTGACGTAAAAAAAGCAGAAAAGGGTATCATTTATATAGATGAAATTGACAAAATTGGAAGAAAAAGCGAAAACCCGTCTATCACACGGGATGTCTCCGGTGAAGGCGTTCAACAGGCACTGCTGAAAATTCTGGAAGGCACCACTGCCAATGTCCCACCCCAGGGTGGACGGAAGCATCCGTACCAGGAGTTCATTCAGATTGATACATCCAATATACTGTTTATCTGTGGGGGTGCCTTTGTCGGCATTGAAAAGACTATTTCAAACCGGCTGGGACGAAAGGTAGTAGGTTTCAAAACCGGTGAGAATGAAAGTTTGGAAATGGTCTCATCCGATGGTATTCTCCACCACATCATGTCCGAGGATCTAACCAAGTATGGTCTGATCCCTGAACTGGTGGGGAGAATTCCGGTCATCGCAGTACTGGATGAATTGGATGAAGTTGCACTGAAACGCATCCTGCTGGAGCCAAAAAATTCCCTCGCCCGCCAGTATGAACATATTTTCAAACTGGACAAAATAAAGCTTCGTTTCACAGATGGTGCCATCTCCGCTATTGTCGAGCAAGCCACGCACAGCGGCCTCGGAGCACGGGGACTTCGTCAGATCATGGAAGAGGTTATGATGGACTATATGTTTGAATCCCCTTCTATGGCTGACCGTTCAGAACTTACGGTTACGGCCAAAGACGTGAAACGCACTTTAACGACTCGGAAAAAAACCGGATGAACAACATGACAGACCGGCTGCCTGTTCTCCCTTTAACTGACAATGTGATTTTCCCTGAAGTGGAAACAGACATCGCCATCTCTTTTCCACAATTATCTGTACCATTTGAATACGCCTTAACCCATGGAGGCACCATGGTCGCACTGGCAACACGGAGTACAAACCTGAAAAAGCTGACGCAAGAGCAGTTCTTTTCCATGGGTACGCTGATTCAGTTTCAGACCTTCATCACTGAAAAAGACGGGCTGAATTATCTCTGCACGATCCGTGGAATCAAACGGTTTGAGGTGAATGCCATTCATCCGGTGGATGGTATGTTTTTTGCCGAAGGACTAACCCTTCCTCCGCCACGGGGCAACGCAAATACGGAGAGCCTGCAACAGATTCCAAAAGTCATCCAACTGATTAAGAAATTTCCAAAACTGGCAAAGGAAAAAGCTGACATCAAGTATCTGGAAAAAGCGCATCGAATGGCGGACCGCCCGGACGCCTTTGCCGACATGATGGTATTCGCGTTGAAACTCCCGTTGACTGAGAAACAGGGGTTTCTGGAAATTCGTTCTCCATATTTCAGACTCTTGCGGCTTCTGGAACTCCTTGAGAAGGAAACCTTTGTTTACCGCATGGAGCAGGAACTGGATCAGAAGGTACGGGTAAGCCTCGACGAAAACCAGAAACGGTACTTCCTGACTGAAAAGATGAAAGCCATCCGGGAAGAACTGGGAGATGATGGCGACAGCGAAATGCAGATTATGGAAGACAAAATCAAGGACTCCGGTATGAGCCCCGAAGCGGAAGATAAAGCGAAAGAAGAGCTGAAGCGTCTCAAGATGATGAACGGCTCGTCGGCGGAGGCCTCGGTCTCCCGGACGTACATCCAGTGGCTCCTTGATATTCCCTGGACAAAACGCACGCGTGACCGGTTGGACCTTACCCGGGCAAGAGCGATAATGGATCGGGATCACTACGCACTTGCCGACTGCAAGGACCGGATTATCGAGTTCCTGGCTGTCCGGAAACTTACGCGTAAGAGTAAGAATCCTATTCTCTGCTTTGTTGGACCACCGGGGGTGGGGAAAACTTCCCTGGCAAAGGCTATTGCGGAAGCGACGGGGCGAAAATTTGTTCGAATGTCACTCGGCGGTGTCAGGGATGAAGCGGAAATCCGTGGGCATCGGCGCACCTACATCGGCGCAATTCCCGGTCGCATCATCCACCTGATGAAAAAAGCGGGAACAATCAATCCCCTGATGCTGCTGGATGAAATTGATAAACTCTCGTCCGATTTCCGTGGAGATCCCTCGTCTGCTCTCTTAGAGGCTCTGGACCCTGAACAGAATCACCATTTTGTGGATCATTATCTGGACATCGACTATGACTTATCCCGTGTGTTTTTTGTCGTAACCGCCAATATACTGGATACGATTCCTCCTGCATTGCGGGACCGCCTGGAAATCATCCGAATACCCGGCTACACCTTCAATGAGAAGGTAGAAATTGCCAGACGACACTTAATTCCTAAAAAGGTTCGGGAAACGGGGATGAAGAAGTTCAAGCCAACATTCAAGAGCGACACAATTGAAACCATTATTGAGAAATACACACGGGAAGCCGGCGTTCGGAACCTGGAACGAAACATTGAGAAACTGTTTCGCAAATTTGCTGTGGAGGCTGCTGACGGGAAATTGAAAACACCCGTTCCTGTTTCCACAACAACCGTTTACGAAAAGCTCGGGATACCCCGTTTTCGAAACCAGATTGCAGAAGAGACTCCCATGGTTGGTGTGGCAACCGGCCTCGCGTGGACGTCGGTGGGTGGAGATGTCCTCTTCATCGAAGTCATCAGCATGCCGGGAAACGAGAAAGTGGAAATCACCGGACAACTTGGCGATGTTATGAAAGAGTCAGTCAAGGCCGCTCTCTCCTTCATCAAAGCGAACCACGAACGCGTGGGAATTCCAGTGGAACGCTTCAAGAACATTGATCTTCACATCCACATCCCGGAAGGTGCCATCCCGAAAGATGGTCCATCCGCAGGCGTGACCATGGCCACTGCCATTTTCTCAGCACTGGCCAACCGCCCTGTAAGCAATAAGATCGCCATGACCGGGGAAATTACCCTGAGGGGACGGGTCCTCGCTGTTGGTGGGATTAAGGAAAAGCTGCTGGCTGCCCATCGCGCCGGCATCTTCGAAGTCATTATGCCGGAAGGAAACGAAAGGGATTTGAAGGACATCCCGGAAGAAATAAAGAATGTCATGGAATTTCATTTCGTCAAGACAATGGACAACGTGCTGGACATCATGTTTGGAATTGGAGAACCGGAACCGGTCATTCTACCGTCCCGAAAGAGAAAGACGGCGCTTCAACAGAAACAAAACCGAGACTGAGCGGCCAAAATAAGAACGCTGTTTCGGTAAGGATTGCTTATGCGTATTGGACAAACATTCACATTTATCAAAAGCGCGCCCAACTATGGAGAATTCCGGGACATTCCTCTGCCCCATCTTGTATTTGCAGGAAGATCCAACGTCGGAAAGTCTTCCCTGATCAATAAACTCTCGGGACGCAAACAACTGGCGAAAGTCTCGGGAACTCCGGGCAAGACCCGTCTTTTGAATCTGTTCAACGTGGATGATCAATTCCTGCTTGTTGACCTTCCCGGTTACGGCTACGCCAAGGTTTCCAAGCAGATGAAAACCGACTGGCACAAGATGATTGACAAGTACCTGATGGAAGCTGCAGATCGCATCCTTCTTGTTTTTCTTGTAGATAGCCGCCACGAACCCCAGAAAAAAGACCTGGAGCTCTTTGATTATGTTCACAAATTGAACCTTCGATTCCTGGTGGCTTCAACAAAAATCGATAAGTTGTCAAAAAACCAGCTTGCAAAAAACCTCTCAATACTTAAGAATACGTATACCGCGTTTGATCACAACCGGTTCTTCCCCGTATCGTCACGAACCGGCGATGGAGTTGACCTATTGGTTGCACAAATCCTAAGCGAATTAAAATCCCTTCAAGGAGTACAAGAATGAATATCGCTGAATTGAAAGAGAAGACAATTGACGAACTTATGTCGATTGCGAAAGAACTGAAACTGGAGGGGGCCACGGCCCTGAGAAAGCAGGAATTGATATTCCGCATCCTCCAGGGACAGACCGAGAAAAATGGCCTCATCTTTTCTGAGGGGGTTCTTGAAATCCTGCCGGAAGGATTCGGTTTCCTCCGTGCGCCGGATTACAACTACCTCCCCGGCCCGGATGACATCTACGTGTCACCCTCCCAGATTAAGAAGTTTGAACTTCGGACAGGAGATACTGTTTCCGGTCAGATTCGTCCTCCAAAGGATGGAGAACGCTATTTTGCACTTATTAAAGTTGAGGCTATCAATTTTGAGCCCCCGTCATACAAGCGTCAGGCACTATTCGACAACCTGACCCCTCTCTATCCGGATGAACGGATTAAACTGGAAACTCCTGATCCGAAACGGATGTCCACCCGGATCATGGACATGTTGACTCCCATCGGCAAGGGCCAGCGCGGTCTGATCGTGTCCCCGCCCCGCACAGGTAAAACTGTCCTTCTCCAGAACATTGCCAACAGTATTTCTGCAAACCATCCGGAGATATTTCTCATCGTGCTACTCATTGACGAGCGGCCGGAAGAAGTCACTGACATGCAGCGCTCCGTCAACGGGGAAGTCATCAGCTCCACGTTTGATGAACCGGCAACGCGCCACGTCCAGGTGTCCGAAATGGTGATTGAGAAAGCAAAACGTCTTGTCGAGTACAAGAAAGACGTGGTTATTCTCCTGGACAGCATCACCCGCCTTGCCCGTGCTTACAACACAATCGTCCCCCCGAGCGGCAAAGTCCTGTCCGGTGGTGTTGATTCCAACGCCTTGCAGCGACCAAAACGCTTCTTCGGTGCGGCCCGTAATATCGAAGAAGGCGGCAGCCTGACGATCATCGCTACCGCTCTCGTTGAAACCGGTAGCCGCATGGATGATGTGATCTTTGAAGAATTCAAAGGCACTGGTAATATGGAGCTGATCCTCGAACGCAAACTGGCAGACAAACGGGTGTTCCCCGCTATTGATATTGACCGTTCAGGAACAAGAAAAGAAGAGCTCCTGATCAGCGACTTCGAACTGAACCGCGTGTGGATACTTCGCAAGGTGCTGGCACCTCTTTCCGTGGTCGAAAAAATGGAACTCCTCACGGAGCGTCTTGGAAAATTCAAGGGGAATGTGGATTTCCTCGAATCAT
>PFTO01000073.1 GCA_002789615.1 Acidobacteria bacterium CG_4_9_14_3_um_filter_49_7
CTTGACGCTCTTTTGGTCAGCTACCTCTTCGCCGGGCAGGGTGAGTTTAAAGCTTCGTTCATGTTTTGCCCATAGATGGAGCTGATCAGTCTCAAAAAAGAGACCTTTTCCAGGTTTTTTGTCCACCAGTTCAAAAACTGAACAAGACGCGAAGGTGCGCAGTCCAAGATCTACGGACAGCACGCGAAGCCCAGACTCCAACTTATCGGTATGTTTGCTCTTGTTGGCAAGACCGGTTTTGAAATGATTGATCGTTGGGGAAGCCTGTACTTTTCCGTTTTTATTCAACCATTCCGCAGGTGCTTTGCTTTTCACATCCACCGTCAATTTCAGCCATACCCGGCAGTGAACCCCTTCGGCAAGCATTGTGTGGGATCGATTCTCAAGGACAGAACGGTCAAAAAGAATTTCCGAACCGCCGGGAATACCTTCAAACTCCTGATGCGCCGATTTGTAGCTGATTTTTGTCTTTTTGCCAGTGGTGTCGATGGCCAGGTCCTGAAGCTGTCCGCTGGGGGCAAGTTTAATTGTGAACTCTTTTTCCTCAAGACCCCCATTTTCAGAACAATCTAAAAGAGAAAGTGTGACCCTGCCATCCTCCAAAAGTGTATAATTACGCAGATTGCTGCCGCCGGGCGCTTCATACATGGCCCAGCGGGGATGCAGACGGGAATCGGCAAAGGTCATCAGAGAATAGGCGCGGCGTTTTTTTAGTGCTTTTTTAGCTATATTCAGCTTGACGAGCGGAGTAACAATATCTTCATCTTTCCATAAAGTTTCCCGGCCATCTGCGGCAAGCCAGAGAAACAGGTCCGGATCACCGAATTTGCCTTTGAGGTTCGTCTGCAATTCGGCAAGGATTGTTTTCCGATCTTTAAAGCTGCTTCCCTTTTTTAACCACTCTTCCCGAACACGTGGCCAGGAGCGGATCATTCTTGGACCGATTTTAAAAGGATTGTCGTCATCAACAAAAGCAATTTTGCGCAATTCTTCGTGTCTGGCCTTCTCATATTCTCTTAAATTTTTCATTTGGACACTAAGGCATGAAAATTCTTTAGTAAGTTTGTCTTTCAGTTTCTTGCACTTATTATATTCATCCAGTGTCTGATGATTCCATGATTCCCAGGAAAGAAGATGGGCAACCGCCAGCCTGAAAACCATTCGATTCCATTTGTTTCCCACGGGCTTTTCAAAATAGAGATTTCCAAAAGGCAATAAGCCGAGTTTTTCCCAGAGTTCTTCACGAATGGCAACTCTTACGTCCGACTTTAAATCAAATTGCTTTTTTAGAAATTCCGTAGCCCAGGTGTCTTCATTTTTTCGTTTGCTTTTCAACCATTTATCTTTGTTGAAAGCCTTGTTGTTCTCAACTGATTTCTTGATCGGTTCAGAATCAAACCATGTGTTTGCTTTGTCAAGATCGACCCGAAAGAATACTTCCCCAATTTTTACAAAATGGGCGGGGTCATCTTTTTGAAACAACTCTTTTTGAATTTCATTAAACCATTCCGGCATTGTTTTAAACTTTTTGCTTGCGGTTTCCGCAAACGGCCCACTTTCCTGAGGTTTGGCAGGGTCTTTAATGCTGCATGTCACCGGGTCGCAAATTGGTCCGGCATAACTGTTGCCTATAGATTGCGCGTCACCGGAAAGGGGTTTTTCTTTACCATCCAGCAGAATGGAAGGGACAACCGCCTCATACAGCTTCCTGAGAGCGTCTAAAACCTCCGCATCACTTCCTTGATTTTTTTTTCCATTTTTCCGCTGAACCTCACGCGCCACTTTCAAGGCATCGGCTTTTACCTGAGACTCCTTGATCTCTATTTCTTCTCCTTGAGCATTGACCGTATAGTAGCTATCTCCCCGGCATAAAAGCAGCATTTTTTCAATTTCCGCGACCGCTTTGTTTACTTCATCATGGGTTGTCCACAGCACACGCCGAACCTTTCGGCCTTCTTCTGTTCTGGGGATTTGCAGCTTAAGATTTATTGTTCGTGTGGGCATTGGTTTTCTCCCTGTGAGGTTGTTGATTTTTCGGATCGGTTATAGCCTTCTTTTACAGCCTGCTCCATGGCCGATAGCTCTTCATCGGTCAGGAAGTCAAAGTGGGTGGCTCTCTTCCTTGCGGAAAGGCTGCCATTGTTCTGCAGGCACAACTGGATGAACTGGTCGATCAGTCGATCCGGCATATCGATGATATCCTGTATCGCCTTCTTGGTATTGTCATAGTTGGCCAGAAAGCTGAGCTCTTCCACAAGCTCTTCTTCAATCGTTTTGGTTACAAACTCGTACAAGGCTTCTGACTGAGCTGTCATATCCATATACTGATACCAGCATGCGGTATCGTTCTCGACAGCCATTTGGCCCATTTCATCCAGTCGATAATCGATGAGTTGCAGCAAGGGCCGGGAGAAGGCTTCCAGTGATGCATCGTAATCCGCCGGATTTTTGGACATGACAGCTGAAACCGGGAACATCAGCCCGCGTGGCACCAGTTCCTGCAGCGACAGGATGTTGTGTATCAGAAATCGATGGATTCGTCCGTTCCCATCTTCAAACGGATGCAAAAACACAAAGCCATAGGCAATCGTTGCCGCATGAATGACCGGGGATACATTTCCCGCTTTCATCCGCTTATGGGAGTTGATCAATCCCTCCATCAGACTTTGCAGGTCATCAGGTTTTGGACAAATGAAATGTATGATCTCCTTTTGATTGGCAACCGTTTGGCCGACATAATTCTGACTCACCCGAAAGTCGCTATCCTTGAAACGTGGATCAACGATGCGGTTCTGAAGCTCTATCAGCCTTTCCTTTTCACAGAAGTCTTCCTTTTCGGCAAGCTCCAGCGAGGTGATGAATTTTTCAGTTCTGGAGGCATTGGGCTTGATGTGCTCAATTTCAAAAGATGACTTTGTTTCCTTGTTGTAAAGGTAGCTCAGTGCCCGGCGAAGCAGTTCCGGTGGATATGCAGTGACGATATCCTCGCACCTTTTGCGCAGGCCGGATGAATCCAGTTTGGCAAGCTTTTCGGTTCTTCTGACGACAGGGCAAAACGATTTGGGACCAAGGAGGTTGTTTACAATGCGGTGGCGTGAAGACTTTTCCCCGTTCTGAACGGTGTAATAGTCTTTGGTTTCCAACGCATCGACATAATTGCCGGAAGTCAGGTCATCGACAGGGAGTTGCTTGCCAGTCAGAAACTCATAGAAGAACCAGCTTCTCCGAGCATACTTTCCGGTAGGTTTGGATTTGATGTATTCGGTGAGCTCATCCTGAGAAACCTTTTCGAAGATTCGAGCCAGCAAGCCCAGGGTGACCCCGTCATATTTCAGCGCGAATTCAAGATGATCGCCGACCTTCTCCCCGGGCCAGTATCTTATAGGGTAGATGTCTTCTATTGCTCCATCCTGAACCTTCGACCTGTGAGTTCCTGATGAGGACACAAACGAGGTATGCCAATGGGGCATGCCTGTCAGACCCATAATATCAAGCAGATACGCATAGCCTGCAGGGCGATATTCCAAAACGTTTATATCCATGTGGTCTCCTCTTAAAACTGTTATTCTGCTGGTAATATAGTTAAAATATGACTCGCTGTCAACAAAACGATTAAAAATGAGCTGCTTTCTGGTAAAATAATTACAAAGGGATGGTCAGCTGTTAGAAATCGGCACCTGGCTGATAAAATTGTTATTCCGCTGGTAAAATGATTATAATCTGCGTCTGGCTGGTAAAATTGTTACAAAAGTCGGCGACACAGAAAGGGGGTTCGGCATCGCAAATATCTGTTTATTAAGGATATATGACGCAAGCGCCTTGGATACCTGAGCCCACCCAATCCATGAAAAACAGCCAACGCCCCGGAACGCCCGCACGCCTGCGGGCGTTTCTTTTTCTAAAATCTGCCCAAACATTACCAGCTCGGCCATAATACGGAACGAATCGCCTCTGGCTACTGGTATCCAGCAAAATTTAACTAAATCAGCCTAAATCGGCAAAGAACATTTGACTTTCGACTTTCATTTCCGTATATTTTCGGGGTGAATTAATTTGGGAGTGTTCTATCTACAGCGCTCCTTAATTGCCTCTGTTGAGGTCATAGCAAATGCAATAGTCCCCAAGAGGAGTATGAGACATGGCAGAAATACATGATCGCTGGTTGTCAGTGGATGAAATATGCAAATACATCGGGGTCAGTAAGGACACCGTCTACAAGTGGATCGATAAGTACGGTATGCCCGCCCATCGAATGGGCCGCCTGTGGAAGTTCAAAAAAGAACAGGTGGACAAATGGGTTGAGGCTGGCGGCGCTGCGACGGCGGAAGATAACAAAGAGTAAGGGGAATTTAGATGAATTACAGTATCCATAATACAATAACAAATTTCATCTGGAACATTGCAGATGACGTCCTGAGAGATGTGTATGTCCGTGGTAAATACCGGGACGTGATACTGCCGATGACTGTTATCCGCCGTCTTGATGCCCTTCTTGAGCCGACCAAAGACGCCGTCCTTAATATGAAAAAACAGCTCGACTCGGCGGGTATTGCCAATCAGGACGCTGCGCTTTGTCAGGCATCCGGGGAAGCGTTTTTTAACAGCTCCCCTTTTACGCTCAAGGATCTGAAAAACAGAGCCAAAGTACAGCAGTTGAAAGCCGACTTCGAAGCCTATCTCGATGGCTTCTCACCCAATGTTCAGGAGATTCTGGACAAATTCAAATTCCGCAACCAGATCCCGACACTTGTCGATGCTGACATCCTTGGCGCGATGATCGAAAAATATTTAAACCCGAGCATCAACTTGAGCCCCAAACCGGTAATGGATGCTGAAGGTAATGAAAAGATTCCCGGGCTGGATAATCACAGCATGGGCACTGTCTTCGAAGAATTGATTCGCCGCTTCAACGAAGAAAACAACGAGGAAGCCGGAGAACACTTTACGCCCCGTGACGTGGTGAAGCTGATGGCAGATTTGATCTTCCTGCCTATTGCAGACCAAATCGAGTCTGGAACTTATCTGGTCTATGACGGAGCCTGTGGTACCGGGGGTATGCTGACTGTTGCTGAAGAACGGCTGCAGAAATTGGCCGAAGACGCTGGCAAGGAAGTTTCAATCCACCTCTATGGTCAAGAAGTTCAGCCGGAAACCTATGCAATCGCCAAAGCGGATTTACTGCTCAAAGGGGAAGGTGCTGAGGCTGAAAATATCAAGTACGGCTCAACCCTGTCGGCAGATGGTTTTATTTCAAATCAATTCGACTTTATGCTTTCCAATCCCCCTTACGGCAAAAGTTGGAAGACCGACTTGGAGCGTATGGGTGGGAAAAGCGATCTGAAAGACCCACGCTTCATTCTGGAATATGGAGACGATCCTGAGTACAAGATGATCACTCGATCCAGCGATGGGCAGTTGATGTTTTTGGTCAATAAGCTGATGAAGATGAAGGAAAAGAGCAAACTCGGCAGTCGCATTGCTCAAGTTCATAACGGTTCTTCTCTTTTTACGGGCGACGCAGGACAAGGTGAAAGCAATATCCGCCGTTGGATTATTGAAAACGACTTGCTTGAGGCGATCATCGCTCTACCTGAAAACATTTTCTACAACACAGGCATTTCGACCTATATCTGGGTGCTGACAAACCGCAAATCAGAAGGACGAAAGGGCAAAGTGCAGCTCATAGACGCAACGGGCTGGTATCAGTCACTTCGTAAGAACATGGGTAAGAAGAACTGTGAACTTAATGAAACGCACATTCAGGATATCTGCAACCTGATCACACAACCGATCGATACAGAGCAATCAAAAATATTCACCAACGAGGCATTCGGCTACCACAAGGTCATTGTCGAGCGTCCATTGCGTTTGTCTGTTCACCTGACCGAAAAAAATCTGCGCCGTTTCGAGCGACACTGTATCGAGGCCAAAGAAACAGCTCTCTATTCGGTGGTCGAGTCTGTTGCCGGTGAAATCGGTGAAGGGCCGCATCTGAACTACAACAGTTTTGTGGAAGCCGTTGAATCCAAGGCCAAAGAAATAGCCGTGAAGCTCCCAGCAAAAAGCAAGAACTTCCTAAAAGCTAACCTTGCTGTTATTGATGAGTCGGCAGAGCCGATTACCAAGAAAATTTACAAAGCAGGAAAAGCTGAATCCAACCCGCTCTACGGTTTATACGAAGCGACAATAGACGGCAAAAAAGTGGTTGTCGAATACGAGCCGGATACCAACCAGAGAGATTCGGAGCAGGTGCCTCTTCTGGAATATGGCGGTATTGCCGCCTTTATTGAGCGTGAAGTCCTGCCTTATACACCTGATGCCTGGGTTGACGGCTCCAAAACGCAGATCGGCTATGAGATTTCCTTTACCAAGCATTTCTACAAGCCCATCCCCATGCGGACACTGGATGAAATCAAAGCGGATATTTTTGCCATTGAACAGGAGACGGAAGGACTGCTGGAAGAAATTGTTGGGGAGGCGGGATAATGAACGGTTCTGAAATCATTCTCTATCAGGCTGTTGATAACACGATTAAGCTGGATGTAAGGTTGGAAGATGAAACTGTTTGGTTAAATCAACAACAAATGGCACTTCTTTTTGGCAAAGATAAACGCACCATATCTGAACATATCCGCAATATTTTTAAAGAGGGCGAACTGGAGGAGGAAGTGGTT
The DNA here is from genome assembly GCA_002789615.1 of Acidobacteria bacterium CG_4_9_14_3_um_filter_49_7. GTDB lineage: Bacteria > Acidobacteriota > Holophagae > Thermotomaculales > Thermotomaculaceae > UM-FILTER-49-7. The sequence goes on from PFTO01000073.1 coordinate 6,675, forward strand.
GTCCGGAATTTCCGGTTAACCACTCAACATGGTGCAATAATAGGAAAAACTCAGTCCAAGGAAGTAAAACATTACAATCTGGACGTTGTTATTTCCGTGGGGTATCGGGTCAAATCACTGCAAGGCACCCAATTTCGCATTTGGGCGACACAGCGTTTGAAAGAGTACATCGTCAAAGGCGTGGCGTTGAACGACGAACGCTTTAAAAGCGGTGAATCCATGCGCTACTTTGATGAACTGCAGGAACGCATCCGTGAGATCAGGCTTTCAGAGCGGGTTTTTTATCAAAAAATAAAAGACATCTACACCACCAGTATTGATTATAATCCAAAAGATGAAAAGACGATTGAGTTCTTTAAAATCGTCCAAAACAAACTTCTCTGGGCGGTAAGTCAGCAGACCGCCGCCGAACTTGTCCACCGCAGGGTTGATGCCTCCCTTCCGCTTATGGGGATGCTATCCTATGATAAAAAAACACCGGTGCAAAAAAATGATACAAGCATCGCCAAAAATTACCTTAACGAAGATGAGATCAAGCTGCTCGGCTTGCTGGTGGAACAATATCTTGCCTTTGCTGAAACCATGGCGCAGCAGCACACACCCATGTCTATGAAAGACTGGATCGGGCGCCTCGATGCCATTATCCACCTCAACGGCCGGGAACTGTTGACCCACGCCGGAAAAATCAGTCATGACATGGCGAAAGAACGGGCGGAGCTGGAATATGGTAAATACAAAGAACAGCTGAGACTAATCGAAAAAGAGGAAAGCCTGAGAGAACTGGAGGAAGATATAAAGAGGTTGAACCACGAAAAACACGAAAGGCACGAAAAGAATAATGGGGAGGCTGAATCATGAAAGTTTACCCGCAATACAAGGATTCAGGTGTTCCCTGGTTGGAACATGTTCCAGAGCACTGGGAATCGTTAAAATTACGCACGATTCTGTCTCCCAACACTGAACGAAATCGCCCTGATTTGCCTCTGCTATCCGTTGTTCGTGAAAAAGGAATTATTAAACGAAACACCAAAAGCAAAGAAGAGAATCACAATACTATTCCTGAAGATTTGAGTAACTACAAAGTTGTTAGATCCGGTCAATTTGCCATGAATAAAATGAAAGCATGGCAGGGTTCTTATGGCGTTTCTGCTTTCGATGGAATTGTCAGCCCTGCATATTTCATTTTTGATATCAATAGAGTTGGGGGTGAGTTTTTTCATCTTGCTATGAGATCAAAGGCTTATGTTCCATTTTTTACCCGAGCATCAGATGGAGTAAGAATTGGACAATGGGATTTGAATCAAACACGGATGAAGGAGATTCCTTTTTTTGTACCCACACAGGATGAACAACAGCAAATTTCCCGTTACCTCGATTGGCAGACCTCAAAAATTAATAAATTCATCAAGGCCAAAAAGAAACTCATTGCCCTGCTGAAAGAACAGAAGCAGAACGTCATCAACGAGGCTGTGACCAAAGGCATTAACCTCGATGTTGAAATGAAAGACAGCGGCGTTGAATGGCTTGGGGAGATACCGAAGCATTGGGACGTTCGCAGGTGTAAATATATCCTACGAGAAATCAATGTCAGGTCTGTGGATGGCTCCGAAGAACATTTATCAATGAGTCAAAAACATGGTGGGCTTGTTGGGCGAGAAGAGATCACTGAAAG
>PFTO01000096.1:0-1407 GCA_002789615.1 Acidobacteria bacterium CG_4_9_14_3_um_filter_49_7
AGAATACGATGTGCCGAAAACACCACTGCAACGGTTGGTTGATGATTTCCACACCCGGAATGAACCGGTATCGGAATCGGTACGAAGTCTGACTGGACGTATCGATTCCATCGACCGGAAACTCTCCCGAATCGAATACATGCAACGAAAACCCGTCAGGCAACCTGTTTCCGAATCAGAACCCGCTTCCATTCATAGCGGCCCGCGGGGCGCTATGAATGGCACATTGGAAACATCGCATGAAGCACACTCAGGGTAAGCTGCCGGATGACCCTACAAGGACCACTTCGGTAAGAAAGTTAAATGGCTTGACAGGTTGCGGCCCTGCTTTATTCTTTTTTCTTTCAGAACACAGAACAATGAAAACGCATTGCCGGAGGCGCCTTTATTCCATCAACGGAATTTTGTCCCCGGAATGGCTCGTAGTGGATGGTGTAGAATTGGTTACCGAAAATGGATGCCGCATAGGGAAATATGTAGCGCACCAAATCCAAATCAATAGAGAGACAAGGGACGCTGATTTATCAGCCGATAGTGATCCGACACTGCCGCTTCGTCATCCGGGCACCAGGCCATTCTCAGCAAAGCTGGTTTATTGGTTTTCCCGTTACCTGTGGTGGTTTACAATACCCGCTTTTGCATGGTTGACATGGCTTGTGTTTCGGGATAGCTTTCTGACAGCCAGGACAGACACTTCCCCAAAATTACGGTAAGTACGGAAACATAGTGCCAGAATATTCGGCCAGAAAGCCGGACCCGAATTCAGGTTCTCTCTCTCACTTCGGGCGATGGGCAATAACGAGATCGGAATTCATGCCGGTGTCTTTGTGAACGGTTCCCGTGAATCCGGCTGCTTCCATCCAGTTCTTGATTTCGTTGATGGTGAAGGTGTCCCCGTTTTTGGTGTGCACCAGCATGTTAATGGCAAATGTTACCGCCCAGGGGGGTGCGGTCCGGTCATCGTTGGGCATGAAATCATGGATGACCAGTTGGCCACCGGGATTCAACGCCTTGAATGCCCGCCGGAACATGCCCTGCACTTCTTCCGGTCCGTTGGAATGGATCACGTTGGACATGAATACGACGTCCAGTTCCGTTCCGTAGTCGTTGACCAGAAAATCGCCTTCCACGTAGCCGATCCGCTCACTCACATCCGACTGTGTCACATATTTCTTTGTGATAGGCAGAATATGGGGCAGATCAAACACGTCCACGTGGAGGCTGGGATACCGCCTGGCCACTTCCACAGCAAAGGCACCGGAACCGCCACCCAGGTCCACCGCTTTTTTCGCGTGGTTCAGTTCCAGCTGGGCAAACACCGCCGGTGCCCGCTTAGAGCCAAACTGCTGCATGGCAGCGATGAAATGTTCCGCCCAGTTTTCATCGCCGGGCCGGGCGTCGGGCAAC
>PFTO01000096.1:1419-4294 GCA_002789615.1 Acidobacteria bacterium CG_4_9_14_3_um_filter_49_7
TTTCCGGTGCGGATCACGTCTGTGAGCCGTGTCCAGCCGTCCCACATATTATTCAGATGGCCCAGACTCATCCAATACTCGGGCTTACCCGGAACCAGGTGCTTCGATGCGGCGGAACCGTTCTTGAATTTTCCATCCTTCTTTTCAATCACACCCAGGACTACCAGCGCGTTCAGAAGCCGGTCGGTGTGACGTGGCGAGGTGTTCAGAGCGGCTGCCACAGTGTCGGATGACGTGGGGTTTTCCAGATGAGCAAATATGCTCAACTCAAATGCAGTTAGTAAAATACGGTTGGACTGCCAACCGCGGATCATTCCTTCCAGTTGTTCAGGGGAGAGTGTCTGTTGATGGTTGTTCATGTTTCCTCCTTCGCTCAATTTGTTGTATTCAGGATACGGCGAATACACATTAAAATCAACAGGAAGGATGATCCAAAGCAGAAAAGGGCATCCTGTAGTCACGAAACAGGAATCTCCTTTTTATCATGAAAGTTTGAAACAAATTTTCCAGTTCAAAGTATTTATAGTCAAACGGATAACCGATTCGGGAGATTCCAATTGGGGGGAAGATGAGTAAGAGCACGTTGTTTGGACTGTTCATGTTGATGGTTGGGTGTTCCGGTGGTGGTGATCAGACGTCACAGGTAACTGATCCACCTGTTACGAGCGGCTATACGTATCAGATCCCTGATCAGATTGACGACGGCATTGAGGTCGGAGATATTCATGATGCCGGGATTGATCTGGACAAAATTGCATCTCTGATCAATAACAGAAGTGAATATCTGCACGGTATTTTGATTTTCCGCTATGACAAGCTCGTTTTGGGAGAGTATTTTGCCGGTGATCAAATGAAAATGACTTCCCCGATTACGTGGGAAACTCAGCGGATTCAGTTTACCCGAAGCACGCCCCATTACCTGGCATCTGTTACCAAGAGTTTCATGTCTGCTCTGATTGGGATTTGTATCGACAGGGGAATGATTGCAGATACAAACGTCAAAATTTCACATTTTTATCCGGAATATTCTCAACTATTTGATCTGGATGAAAGGAAAAAGAACATTACCCTTGAAAATGTCCTCAGCATGAAAGCAGGGTTTGCATCGAATGGCGCCACCACAACGACCGCGATGATTGCCGGAAACAAACCGTGGGCAGAGTACGTGTTGAGCCAGCCCCTGGAACACGATCCAGGTACTTTTTACAACTATAACGATGGTCTGTCTGTGTTGCTGGGAGATATTGTGACCCGGGCCTCGGGACAGTGCTCAGACCTGTTTGCACAGGAACAATTGCTCAACAAAATTGACATTCAGCAGCCGTTCTGGGATATCAGCCAATGGGGTGAGGTCGGCGGCGGCTGGGGATTGTGGATGATTCCAAGGAACCTGGTGAAATTCGGAAACCTTTACTTGAATGAGGGCTGGTATGATGGAGATTATGTGATATCACCGGAGTGGGTGGCATCTTCATGGACGCGAACGTCTGAAGTCAGTGGCAATTTTTTACTGTCACCACTGGTGGAGCAGAGACTACACAAAGGGAACGAAGACGCACCCGGCACTTATTGCGGCAGGTGCGGGTGGGCAGTACGTTTTTGTCTTGCCGACGCTGGATCTCGTTGTTGTATTTACTGGCGGGGATTATGATTACAGCGCTGTTTTGCCACTGGACCTGATGCAAAGCTATATTGTTCCCGCGTGTGTATTGAATAGCAAGTAGGCGGCGATTCAAAAACACGATGTAAAAATGCTTAAAGAAAGGAACTGAGTTCATAACCGACTCTGGAAAATGCCAGGCCTATCCGAGCAGAATATATCTTCCCATTCAAACTCACTTCGCGATTTGACTGCTTTCTTACATGCGGACGACATTTTATTGACCGGGCCGGTTCAAAATTGACGGTATGAAAAGTAAGAGCAAGATTGAGACAACAAGGAGACACGGAAAAATGTATGGGCAGAAACATGAGACAATACTTGAGGAGCTCGCGGCGGCGATGACCGTCGAATCCATGAGCGAAACAACAAACAATACACCGGACTATTGCCGGGAGGAATTGATACTGTTGAACAAATCCACCCGGGTTTCCCGGATTACGCTGTTGCCCGGCAGACATCTGCCATTGCGAAAGTTGGACGACGAGGTAGTCCAATGGATTGTCGCTACCGGTACCGGACTGGTGCGGATTGCCCATTGCCAGCGGACGGCAACAGCCGGTGACCATGTCCTGATTCCACCCATGGCCTCGCATTCCCTGGAGGCTGTTGGGGACAACCCCCTGGTGATGACCGAAGTCAGACAGTGGTAGACCGGCCGAAGGCCCAAGCGTGTGCGCGTGTAGAGAGAGTAAGAGTTGGAGTAGGAGGCAGAAAAATCAGGGAGTTGGTCAGTTCCTGCCTTTCCCACCCATCCACTATTCACGGCGCCAAAGCCGCCACACCCATCACGGCTGAGCTCAGGCTCAGCCGTTACAGATTCAGATTGTTCTGCTGGTTGCCGTTTGCGTCTGTCTTGATGAAAATGATTCTCACCGTGTTGGCGGTATCGGCAGAGATTGTTGCGGAAACCAGAACTCCACCATCCAAACAGGGATGAATGGCAACCGGGTAGGGCGTTCCATCCGCGTCGTCGCCGGATGTCTCGTAATAGGTCTGTTTCCAGATATCAGTTCCATCCAGATTGAATTTGTACATGACAGTTTTGTTTGTGTTTGCGACCCAATCCGCTTCCCGGCTTGTGTAGACGACTTTCTGGTCCGCACTTAGGCACATATTACCTACTTCCGAACGATCAAAGGAATGCAGCTGGCAAATAGGATCCCCCTGGTTGTCGAGAGAGTCAAGAAGGATCATTGATCCGCCGGGCTCAGC
>PFTO01000182.1 GCA_002789615.1 Acidobacteria bacterium CG_4_9_14_3_um_filter_49_7
GTTGAATCTGTTCGTATTATCAGTGACCGTAACACCGGTCTCTCACGCGGCTTTGGTTTCGTCGATATGGCGACCGAAGATGAAGCACAGGCTGTTATTTCAGCACTGAATGGCAAGGATATTGGCGGAAGGGAACTGAAAGTAAACGTTTCCAAGCCCAGAGAAGAACGTCCCAAGCGCGACCGCTGGTAAGTTCTTCTTACAAAATTGAAAGCGAAAAGCCGGGCTTCTGCCCGGCTTTTTTTTGCGCCCGCGTATCAATACGGACAACACGGTTTCATTCATATGCCGGACGGATATAAAGCTACTATTTAATGAGATCTTGTCTGGGAAAAGTCTGGAAGATAAAAATTGGAGGCGACGGCCGGATTTGAACCGGCGAATAAAGGCTTTGCAGGCCTCTGCCTTACCACTTGGCCACGTCGCCTCAAATCTCATGAGCATGAGGACAAAAAAAAGAAAATGGAGCGGGTGAAGGGATTTGAACCCTCGACTTCAACCTTGGCAAGGTTGCACTCTAGCCACTGAGTTACACCCGCTCATGTTTTCAAAGACGAAAGTATTTATACCAGACCCATCTGAGCCCGTCAACATAAAACTTGCCTGCGATGCAGGCATCGTGAGTTGTAAACTGTAATTTGTGATTGGTTCAACATATCAAAGAATATGCATGCATTGTCCATGACAAATTCCCTGTCTTTTTCTAAACTCCCTCTCAACAAATCACAAGTCACAAATCACGGCGATGGCTGCAGTGCAACTGTCGCCCCGCTTGACAGAAAAGTTTTTTCATTAAACAATGGATTGAAAGGGAATTTTACCGCATCGCATCTATGCCGGCGGATTCCTGTTCACTGTTACATAAGTAGGAATAATTGAAACGAGGTGAATGGATGAGTTACTACAATTGGTGGGGAAAATGGATGGACCGGAAACACCGGTACGCAAAAGCTGACCAGGTATTCATGGATGAAGGCCTGTTCAACGCGAAATCAGTGGGAACCGGGCTGCCGCCAATTTTTCAACAAAGCACATTCAGTTTTCAGAATGTGGAAGACGGCCGAAACCGTTTTCTCGGGGTGTCCCCTTCCGGGGAAAAGCCCTTCGCGCGAATTTACACAAGATTGGGAAATCCCACAACGGAATACCTGGAAAAAATCATGTTCCAGCTGGAGTGCCAGCATATTATCGATAATGCCCTGGCTGCCGACGAAAAAGAACCCACAATTGGTGTAATGGTCACATCATCCGGTATGGGGGCCATCAGCACCTGTATCCTCAGCCTCCTCTCCAGCGGAGATGAAGTAATTGTGGGAACCGTGTACGGCTGCACCGATTCCTTATTTCGCCATCTGGATGAAAAATATGGTGTCAAAGCGCATTTTATTGATACCGGTAACCTGGACGAAGTGGCTGCAACACTGAAAGAAAATCCCAACGTTCGGGCTGTTTACGTGGAAACGCCGGAAAATCCAACACTGAAACTGAATGACATCCAGGCATTGTCCCAACTGACCGAAAAATATGAGATCCCGTTGATTGTGGACAATACATTCTGCTCCCCGTACCTCCAGCAGCCCTACAGGCTCGGAGCCGACATTGTCATCCACAGCATGACCAAGTACGTGAATGGACACTCTTCTTCCATTGCCGGTGTCCTGATGGGCCCCTGGGAATTCATGTTGAACAGCGCATTTGTGTTCTACAAGGACCTGGGCGCCACGCCTTCCCCATTCGATTCCTGGCTCAACGCTCAGAATGTACAGGACCTGGCAGTGCGCCAGAAGCACCAATGCATTTCAGCTGATAAAATCGCCCGGTTCCTTGATACGCACGCCATGGTTTCCAGAACCATCTACCCTTTTCTCGACAGCCATCCCCAACATGAACTGGCGAAACGGCAGATGCGGATGGGAGGGGCAATGATCTCCTTTGAACTGAAAGGCGGATACGACGCCGCGGTGAAACTAATGAACTACTTTGCCCGCCATGATACCCCGATGGAGCTCGCGGTCAGCCTTGGCTCAGTCATCACCTACATCCAGCACCCGGCATCCATGACCCACGGCGGGGTTCCGGAAGAAGAAAAGAAGCGGATGGGCATTACCGAAGAGCTGGTTCGTATTTCCATCGGGCTTGAAGGTACAGATGTGCTGATAAACGCCTTAAAGGAAGGTATACGACTTGCCCACACCCGATGACTCTATACTTCAGAACGTTCTCGAAATCTTTCGAACTTCATCCTTGACTCCCCTCCTTGTCGGAGGGGCAGTCCGGGATCTTTTGTTGAAACAGAAGCCGAAAGACCTTGATTTCCTCGTTGCCGGGGAAAGTATGGGTATGTTTGTAAACCTGATGGACAAGCTGGCCGCCTCACTAAACTTGAACATTGTTCGACCTGCCGCCTTCCCGGAAGTTATGCGACTGGTGAGCCGAACCCACAGTCTTGATTTTACATTCGTCTCATCGGAAAAAGTGACCGAAAACCTGATGCAGCGGGATTTTACCATCAACGCCATGGCCATGAACCTTGCCACCAAAGAAATCCTGGACCCATCAGAAGGGACAGAAGACCTGAACGGAAGACGGCTCCGCATGGTTCGCGAAGATGCCTTCAAAAAAGATCCGGTACGGATTGTCCGGCTCTTCCGCTTCCAGACAGAGCTTGGGTTTACCCCGAACAACGACACGATTGCACAAGCGAAAGAAGCTGCTTCATTTCTTTCCCTACCCGCCGGGGAGCGAATCCGGGAAGAGTTCTTCAAAATACTGGCCAATGACAGGGGATTTGACGCGATCTCCGAAATGACAGACCCCATTCTCATGACACTCTTCCCGTCTATCGCTGCCATCCGCGACATTCCCCAGAACGGGTACCATCATCTCAACGTACTCGACCATACTCTGGCTGTCCTGTCCCGAACATTCCGGTTGAACGAAGTGACTTCGCTGCTGCATTCACCAGAACTTCCCTTTTCTGAAGAAGACAAAATCGTGCTGCGGCTTTCTGCCCTTTTCCACGATGTCGGAAAAGCGCACACATTGTCGTGGAATGAAAACGGCATCACCACCTTCAAAAAGCACCAGTTTCACTCAGCCGACCTGTTTCTCACCGACATTGGCCGGCTGAAACCGTCCAATCGGCTCACTGAAAGGGTCTACATGGTGATTCGCCGCCACATGCTCTTTCTCAATTTCATGCTCAATGGCTGGTCTGACAAATCTTTCCGAAAACTAATCAACATGATGCGGGAAGACAGTCGGCTTCTGGTACTGTTGGCCTGCGCCGACAAACTGTCGGCAGAAGGTCCGCTCTCAGCCGGGAGTGCAGAGCAGATGACGGAAATCGGATGCGCATTTATGGAAACATACAAAAAGGACGCAGAAACAATCACAAGACTCCCCAAACTGGTATCCGGTAAGGAAGTAATGGACCTCCTCGGCCTCTCCCCCTCCCCGGAAGTCGGAAAAGTTCTATCCATTATCGCTGAAAAGCAATTGGCTGATCCGGCCTTCAACCGGGAACAGGCATTGGCGATTCTCAACTCGTATCCGAAAAAACAGAAAGGGGAAACGATATGAGAATCACCTTTCTCGGAACCGGAACCTCCATGGGAGTTCCTCTTATCAACTGCAGTTGTCCAGTCTGCACCTCTGGCGACCCGAAAGACAAGCGAACCCGGGCCTCTTTGAAAATCGAAACCGGTGAGCACACAGTTCTGGTCGACGCATCGTCAGATTTTCACCAACAGGCGCTCCGGTTCGATATTCCCACCATCGACGGAATCTTTCTTACGCATCCCCACGCCGACCATGTCTTCGGGCTTGACGACACCCGTATCTACTCGCTGCGGGAAAAACGCCCCATCCACATCTTTGGAAATGCTTACACTCTGAAAAACATTCGTCACATCTTCTCCTACGCTTTTCAAGATGACCGGGACGAGCGACTGGTTAAACCGCTTTTCCAGCTTCACGAGTTGAAACGGAGCCAGGAACTCTTCGGCCGGCCAGTTACCTGTGTGAATCTGAATCACGGCGGAATGCCGGTTACCGGATACCGGTTCGGCAACTTTGCCTACCTCACCGACTTTGCCGAAATTGAAGAAAGCGAACTTTCTCTGCTGGACGGAGTTACCCACCTCGTTGTGGGTGCCCTCCGATATACCCCCAGCATCTCCCACCTAACAGTGGAA
>PFTO01000036.1 GCA_002789615.1 Acidobacteria bacterium CG_4_9_14_3_um_filter_49_7
GAATCTGACTTCCCATTTTCTGCTGCCCAGCGCTCTCTTCTCTCTGATGACAGGTCTGCTGATCATTGTCTCCCGGCGAAAAGCGCTGACTCAGGTCATCGGGTATCTGACAATGGAAAATGGCGTGTACCTGTTTGGCGCTGCATTAGCGATTGAAGAACCGCTTTTAGTTGAAATGGGTGTGCTTCTGGACGTTTTTGTAGCTGTTTTTATCATGGGTATTACCATTTATCAAATCAACAGTGAATTTGACCATATCGACACCGACCGTTTATCGGAACTGAAGGATTAGGAATCACCATGTTACTACATATCGTTTTAATACCGGCAGCTTTAGGACTCATCGCATTGATTGTCCGCAAGCGTCCGCTGGGCCGGTTGCTTTTGATCGCCGGCAGTATCGCGCATGGCATTTCGGTTTTCCTGTTAGCCCTTCACCGAAACGGCATTCCATTCAATGAATGGATCGGTCTGGACGCCACCGGACTTTTATTTTTAAGTATCGCCAGTATCCTCTTCGCAGCCGTATCATTCTACACCATCCTATACCTTTCGAGGGAAGCCGATCAAATCATCCAGGACGCGGTCGAGGGTTTTTCTTTTGTCAACCATCCCGAATCCATCTTTATCGGCTGTTTACTGCTGTTTTTATCCGCTATGAGCCTGGTCTGCATTAGCCGGAACTTTGGATTGCTGTGGGTGGCGGTTGAAGCGACCACTCTGGCGAGCGCGCCCTTGATCAGTTTTCATAAACACCACCGCAGCCTGGAAGCCACCTGGAAGTATTTATTGATTTGCTCAGTGGGAATCGCCCTGGCGCTTTTGGGAAATTTTTTTCTATCCTACGCCGGTTCCGGCCAGTTGCACCTAAATGTGGAGGAACTAACATCCCATGCCAAGCTGTTGAATCCCTTGTGGCTGAAAGCCTCCTTTATCATGTTTCTCGTCGGGTACGTCACTAAAATGGGACTGGCCCCTATGCACAATTGGCTTCCTGACGCACACAGCGAAGCCCCGTCCATGGTATCGACCTTGTTGTCCGGAGCCTTGCTGAACTGTGCGTTTCTGGGTATTTTGCGCGGTCACGGGGTTCTTGTCGCAGCAGGTTTGCGGATCTTCAGCGGAGAATTGTTGATTTATTTCGGCCTGCTCTCGATGGCGATTGCAGCGGTGTTCATCATCCATCAACCTGATTATAAACGGATGCTGGCTTACTCGAGCATCGAACACATGGGCATTCTTTCCCTGGGTATCGGCATCGGCGGCCTTGCCGGAACCGGTGCGATGCTCCATGCCACATGCCACTCACTGACCAAGGGAATGCTGTTTTTATGCAGCGGACAACTGTTGTACATCTTCAAAACCAAAAATGCTGCGGATGTGCAGCATGCCTTTAAAACCCTGCCAGTAACCGGGTTTCTTTGGTTTGCCGGTTTTCTGGCTATCACCGGATCACCACCATTCGGCTTGTTTACAAGCGAGCTTGTTATATTCAAAGGAATCATCGAAAACGGCCGGTGGTATATCGCTGGTTTTTATCTGTTGTTTCTGTTTATCATTTTCATCGCTATGGCTAAAATTGTGATCCCCATGACATTCGGCCAGGCAGACCAAACTGTTGAATTAAAGGCCAAACCAAATGATTTCAAAGAACAAATATGGTTCAGCGGACCGGCAGCCGCGCTTTGTGCGGGTGTCCTGATCCTTGGGTTGTATATTCCATCATGGTTATGGCATTTGATGGACCAAGCCGCTCAATGCGCAGGAGGTCACTGATGGCTGCATCCGATCCTTTTTTATTGACAGGCAACTGTGAACCCGTGCCCATGGCATCCATCCCCCGGGTATCTTTTGAGTCGTTCCGCGATTTTCTGATTGACGCTGTCAAAGGTGGGGCGAGGATTTCGGCCATGCCGGTCTGGCCTTCCGAAACAGGTCAACAACTCAACGTATTGGCGGTGATGGCTTTCCCGCAAATCGCTGAATTGGGAATTTTGACCAGTGAATTACCCCCGCGCTGGCCCTCACTGACGCCGGACTGTCCGTCATTCCATTGGTTTGAAAGGGAGATTGCGGAACAATGGCATGTTGTGCCGGATGGCCATCCATGGCTCAAACCGATCCGGTTTGCCCCTTCCTGCCGGCTACAGCCGAATCAAAGCAAGTCTGTAGCCATCGGCCAAACCGAATTTTTTGCCATGAGTGATCATGAGGGGCATGAAGTGGCTGTTGGGCCGGTACATGCGGGTGTCATCGAACCCGGACATTTTCGTTTTTTATGTCATGGAGAAACCGTTTTTCACCTAGAAATATCTTTAGGGTATCAACACCGGGGTATTGAAAAGGCGATGACCGGTGGTCCGACCCTGCTTAGCCGTCATTATATAGAAACACTAGCGGGAGACACAACCGTCGGCCATACGACCGCCTACTGTAATACCCTTGAAGCATTGGCCGCAATCCAGGCACCGGCCCGCGCCGAAGCGATTCGAGCGATCGCTGCTGAATTGGAACGTGTCGCCAATCATATCGGCGATATCGGCGCTCTGGCCGGAGACGTCGGCTTTCTGCCGACCTTGAATTATTGCGGACGTATTCGCGGTGATGTGTTGAATCTGACCGCTGAACTGTGCGGCAACCGTTTCGGCCGCGGACTGTTGCGGCCGGGAGGTGTCGCATTTGATCTTCACGCAAAATCAATTGATTATCTTTCAAACAGGATTGAAGCGATCCGGCAGGATACCACAAGTGCCATTGAGCTGATGTTTGACACACCTTCCGTACTGGCAAGATTTGAACGAACAGGAACGCTTGCCATTGAAACCGCCCGGCGCATCGGTATGGTCGGTGTAGCAGCCCGGGCCTGCGGCCTGGAATACGATATCCGGAATGAATTCCCATATGGCATGTATCGCCTGGCGCAACTGCCTGTAAAAACCTGGGCCAGCGGCGATTGTTTTGGCCGCGCCTATGTCCGCTGGCTTGAAATCCAACAGTCGCTGGCATTTATCCGGCAGCAGCTGCATGAATTGCCGGGGGGAAAAACGGAAAAAGAATTACCCGTTATCCGGCAGGGGTATTTTTGCGCCGTTCTGGTTGAAGGCTGGCGCGGAGAAATCTGCCATGCCGTGGCTACGGATCAGCAGGGACGTTTTGCCTTTTACAAGGTCGTCGACCCGTCCTTCCACAACTGGTTCGGTCTGGCGCTCGCTTTGCGACACCAACAGATTTCCGATTTTCCGTTGTGCAATAAAAGTTTCAACCTTTCATACTGTGGCCATGATCAATAGGCCGTTTTCGAGGAGAATTTTATATCCATGCTAAGGATCATCAAAACACGCTTTTCGCAAAAGTACCGCACCATGTCTTTTCCCAACGGACCAGCGCCGGAACTTCCAGAGCGTTTTGCCGGCCGTCCTGTAATAAGCGATAATTGTGTCAGCGGTTGCAATAATTGTCAGTCAAATTGCCCGACCGGCGCAATTACGTTTTCCAATGAAAATGAGTGTCCGGCAATTGATACCGGAAAATGCATTTTCTGCCGCGCCTGCCAAACCGCCTGTCCTTCAAACAACATCCAGTTCGGCCCGGATTACCGGCTGGCTGCAATATCACGAAACAACCTGATTATTTCTAACAATCCGCCTGTACCGGAAAATATCCGGCACAGGCTGGCTGCCAAGCTGTTTTCAAGATCGCTCAAACTCAGGCAGGTATCTGCTGGTGGTTGCAATGCCTGTGAAGCCGACAGCAATGTACTTGGTACACCGGCCTGGGACATGGGCCGTTTAGGGATTCAATTCGTGGCCTCGCCGCGCCATGCCGACGGCCTGCTGATTACCGGTCCTGTCACTCAAAATATGAAACTGGCGCTTGAAAAAACATACGCTGCCGTTCCTTCCCCAAAAATTGTGATTGCGATCGGGACCTGCGCCATTTCAGGCGGCATATATTGCGATCATCCGGAGCAATGTAACGGCGCAGAAAGTATCTTACCGGTTGATTTATTCATTCCAGGCTGCCCGCCGCATCCGTTGACCATTTTCGATGGATTACTGCGTTTTTTAGGCCGGCTGTAAATTGAAAGAAATAGCGACAGAAACGTG
>PFTO01000209.1 GCA_002789615.1 Acidobacteria bacterium CG_4_9_14_3_um_filter_49_7
AGAACACAGAACACAGAACACAGAACACAGAACACAGAACACAGAACACAGAATCACTGAACACATCTCCATGGGTGTTTTCCCTTGACTTTTGTCCTCCCTGTAATACAATCCACTTGAATTCAGTTTCGGAGGAGGAAACAATGAGTGAAACGCTGACAAAAGTAAAAGAAATTATTGTGGATCAGCTGGAAGTTGATGAAGGCCAGATCAATGAATCCGCCAACTTTATCAATGACCTCGGTGCAGACTCTCTAGACATCGTTGAATTGATCATGGCGTTTGAAGATGGTTTCGGGATTGAAATCCCGGATGAAGACGCAGAAAAGATTCAAACAGTTGGCGATGTGGTGAAGTACATCGAGGAGCACCTGTAGGCCTCTTCGGTGCACCCCATGAGTCGTAGAGTCGTAATTACCGGGATTGGCACTGTATGTCCCCTGGGAATTGGTGTCGATTCTGTTTTTGAATCTCTCCTTGCCGGAAAGAATGGAATAAGGCGGATTACCCGGTTTGATCCGGAGGAATTCCCGTGCCAGGTTGCGGGTGAGATTGATTTTCCTGTAGACGAATTTCTGGATCGGAAAGAAGCAAGGAAGATGGACCGGTTTATTCAATATGCTGTGGCAGCCAGTGATGTGGCCTTGAAGGATTCGGGCTACACCATCACACCTGCCAACGCAACCCGTACCGGTGTTCTGATTGGTTCCGGTATCGGAGGTCTGGGGAGCCTGGAGGAACAGCATGACGTTTTACGACAACGGGGACCCCGTCGAATTTCTCCTTTCTTTATCCCTTCTGTGATTATCAATCTGGCTGCCGGTACGGTTTCCATTCGTACAGGAGCCAAAGGACCGAATATTTCTATCGTCACTGCCTGCGCGACCGGCAATCACTCCATTGGAGACGCATATCGGCTCATTCAGCGGGGTGATGCCGATGCCATGCTCGCCGGAGGTACTGAGGCTGCGGTAACGGAAATGGCTGTCGGCGGTTTTGCAGCCATGAAAGCCCTGTCTACCCGAAACGATTCTCCGGAGACGGCGTCTCGACCCTTTGACAGGGAACGGGACGGATTTGTAATTGGCGAAGGGGCCGGAGTTCTGATACTGGAAGAACTGGGTGGAGCGTTGAAACGCGGAGCCCGGATCTATGCCGAGATAGTGGGATATGGAATGTCCGGAGATGCTTACCATATGACTGCGCCTGCAAGCGACGGGGATGGCCCGGTCCGGGCGATGGAAATGGCACTGAAATCGGCTGATGTGAAACCGGAAGATGTCCAGTATGTAAATGCCCATGGGACCTCCACACCATTCAATGACAAGATTGAAACGACTGCGATCCGGAGCGTTTTCGGGGCGCACGCAGATAAGCTGAGGGTCAATTCCACCAAGTCTATGGTGGGGCATTTGCTGGGTGCTGCCGGCGGACTTGAATCCGCGGTGGCTGTGTTGAGTCTTTTCCATCAAAAGACCCACCCCACTGTCAATTTGAAAAACCCCGATCCGGAATGTGATCTGAACTATTTGCCGGAAGGAGCGGAATCTTTTGAAATCCGCCATGCTTTGACCAATTCTTTCGGTTTTGGCGGCACAAACGGTTGCCTGCTTTTCAGGCAATTTGAGAATTGAAAAGAGTGATGAGTGAAGAGTGATGGGTGAAGGGTGATGGGTGAAAGGGGAAGATCGGGAATAGTCAAATCCCTGATTTTTCTGCCGCCCACGCCCACTCACAACGCACACTTTCTTGAGTACAAGAACCGGGGGCATCCGCCCCTTTTTTCTTTTTAGGGGAGGCAATAACAGGTGGATGCAAAGAAGAAAGAAGAGAGATATCATCGCATTGCGGCTCAACTGGAAGAACTCCTGAAAAAAGATGGTGACACAATTTCAAAAATGGCCACGCTCGTTGCGGTTCTGCACCCGAAGATGCCGCACTTTTTCTGGACAGGTTTCTACCGGCTGGTGAATACGGACCTCATTGCCGGGCCTTACCAGGGGCCTGTGGCCTGCCAGATGCTGGACAGGAGCAAAGGCGTCTGCCGGGCCTGCGTGGATCGGTGCGAATCCATCATTGTTCCAGACGTGGAAGCATTTCCCGGACATATTCCATGCGATTCCCGGTCAAAATCTGAAATTGTGATCCCTGTGCATGATAACAACGGAAACTTGGTTGCTGTTCTGGATGTGGACAGTGACCAGCTTAATGCCTTCGACGAAACCGACCGCGCCGGCCTTGAAAAAATCATAGCGCTTTTAGCGCTGTGACTTGTGAATCCTGATTTGTGACTTGTAAAAGAATGCCGGGACCGGGATTCCGGCATTTCAACACAAGGGCATAAAGAGATTTACAAATATTGTCTATAGAACTCTTTATGGTAAATTTTCCTTCGCTCAATTTGTCTTCCCTCAGCAACTTCTGCGCACTGCGGCGAATGTTGTGCCTGTCTCTCTGCCTTTTTCGAACTAATCACAAATTACAAGTCACAAATCACGGCTTGATCTGCGAGCAGCTCAAAGCCATTGATTTTGGGAAGGGATTTCACTACAATCAAATGCTGTGCATGAATGCTGAAAGGGGTCATTATGCTGGATATCAGATTTGTCAGAGAAAATATGGACAAAATCGCGGAGATGCTGGAATGCCGGCACACCCATGTGAATATGGAGGAATTGAAGAAACTGGATTCCCTGCGCCGGGAATTGATTGTTAAGACCGAAGATTTTAAGGCACAAAAAAACACCATGAGCCGGGAAATCGGCATTCTGAAGAAAGAAGGGAAAGACGCCGATAAGCGAATCCGGGAAATGAAAGAAACTGGAGAGAAGATCAATGCTCTGGAAGAAGAGCTTGCGGGCATTGAAAATGACTTCTTTGCCATTCTAAAAACCATTCCGAACATGTTTCACCCCTCCGTTCCCATCGGAAAAGACGAAACCAGCAATGAGTTGCACTTTGAATGGGGAACAAAACCCGAATTCTCTTTTGAACCGCAAGCACACTGGGACCTCGGTGAATCGCTGGATATCATTGATTTTGAGCGTGCTTCCAAGCTATCAGGCGCCAGATTCGCGGTGATGAAGGGTGCTGGAGCGAGACTGGAGCGTGCGCTGATCAACTTTATGATGGATACACACACAGAAAGGGGCTACAGGGAAATTCTTCCGCCCTTCATCGTGAATGGTGCTGCCATGTATGGGACCGGACAGCTGCCGAAGTTTGAGGACGATTTGTTCAAGCTCCACGGTGACCGCGATTTTTACCTTATACCAACTGCCGAAGTGCCTATTACCAACCTTCATGCCGGGGAGGTACTGGAGGCGGATCAATTACCGATGGCGTACGTTGCCTACACCCCCTGTTTCCGATCAGAGGCCGGCTCCTATGGCAAGGACACCCGGGGGCTGATCCGGCAGCATCAATTCAACAAAGTGGAGCTGGTGAAACTGGCCCATCCGGAAAAATCTTACGAGGAACTTGACAAACTTCGGGACGATGCGGAACGGATTCTCCAACTACTGAAACTGCCCTACCGGACGGTGGTACTCTGTTCCGGGGATTTGGGCTTTTCGGCTGCCAAGACTTACGATCTGGAAGTCTGGCTTCCGTCGCAAAATATCTATCGGGAAATCTCCTCCTGCAGCAATTGTGAGGATTTTCAGGCCCGAAGGGCGGGGATTCGTTTCATAGATGAGAGGAAGAAAAAACGTTTTGTCCATACTCTCAACGGTTCAGGCCTTGCAGTTGGCCGGACTGTGGTGGCAATTCTGGAAAATTACCAGAACGAGGACGGAAGCGTGACAGTGCCGGAAGTACTGGTTTCCTACATGGGCGGAATGAAAAGAATCGAGCCGGGCTCATGAGTCCGGGGAAGGAGACAAAATGGACAACAACTGCAGATTTCAAGTCATCGACCATCCCCTGATCCGCCATAAACTGACCTACATCCGAGATCGTTTGACTGGAAAGAAGGAATTCAAAGAGCTGGTGGATGAGGTGGCAATGCTCATGGCATTTGAAATTACACGTGATTTTTCGCTGGAAAAGGCAAAAGTGCAGACGCCTCTGATGGAAACAGATTGCGAGGTGCTGGGAGATCTGCAGATAGTCCTGGTGCCCATTTTGCGGGCGGGGATCGGTATGGTG
>PFTO01000079.1:0-222 GCA_002789615.1 Acidobacteria bacterium CG_4_9_14_3_um_filter_49_7
GTCCTTTCCATCTCCCTCCGGATTTGTTGACGGTGGCGGTATGGACCGGGGAATCGGCGTCCACACCGGAGCTTGTGGGGATGGTGAACCGGTTTCGGGACGAAGAATCGGGAAAATATGGAAAGATGATGAACAATATGACGGAACTTTCCAGAACCGGAATTGAGGCGATTCGAAACTCGGATACGTCGCTGTTTCTGAATGTGGTGTCGAAATACTATG
>PFTO01000079.1:324-4477 GCA_002789615.1 Acidobacteria bacterium CG_4_9_14_3_um_filter_49_7
TGAGGCGATTCGAAACTCGGATACGTCGCTGTTTCTGAATGTGGTGTCGAAATACTATGAGGCAATGGCTGAACTGGGGGAAGCGGCGGAAGCACCGATCATTTCAGCTTCCCACAGAGAGATTGCGGCGGTTTGCCATGGGGCAGGTGTTCAGTATAAACCCTCCGGTGCCGGCGGAGGAGACCTTGGAATCTTGTTTTCCCGGAATCCTGACCGAATGAGAGATGCCGTAATGGCATTGGAATCGGCGGGATATCCTTCTTTTGATCTGCAGATCGGAACCCATGGCATTCAGATCCAGGCCATGAAGAAGGAGCAATAGCAAGAATGCGATTACCCAAATTTTACAATCTGTCTGTCCCGGATCGCCTGCTTTTGTTAAAAGACAGAGGGATTTTATCCGACGCGGATTATCAGCTGATGTTATCGGAGAAACAGCGCCTGACAGCAGTGGATGTGGACCGAATGGTAGAGAATGTCATCGGTGCATTCACGCTCCCCATCGGATTGGGTCTGAATTTTCTCATAAACGGAAAGGAATATGCCATCCCGATGGTGGTAGAAGAGCCATCTATTGTCGCGGCAGTGAGTTCTGCCGCCAAAACAATCAGCCGTGCCGGTGGATTCCATGTGGTCAGTGATGAACCCCGGTTAATGGGACAGATTCAGGTGGTGGAATTGTCTCATCCTGAGCGAGCGCGTCAGGCAATCCTGCAGAATAAACCCGAAATCATCGAACAGGCCAACAGTCTGCATCCCAGAATGGTTGGCCGGGGCGGTGGTGCCCGGGACCTGGAGGTAGTTGTTCATACCGGCGCTTCCCAGAGGGGCGATATGCTGATAGTGAACCTGCTGGTGGATACACAGGATGCCATGGGAGCCAATATGGTAAACAGCATGTGTGAAGGTGTGGCGCCGCTGATAGAAAAGATTACCGGAGGCATGGTATTCCTTCGGATTCTTTCCAATCTCACCGACCGGGCGATGGTGAGAGCTGAAGCCGTAATCCCTGTAAATTTATTGAAAAATAAGCAGAACTCCGGGGAACGGGTGCGGGACGGCATAATCCTCGCCAATGAATTTGCTAAAGTAGATCCATATCGGGCCGCCACCCACAACAAAGGAATTATGAATGGGATTGACGCTGTGGCAATAGCAACGGGAAACGACTGGCGGGCAATTGAAGCCGCAGCCCATGCTTATGCAGGGCGGGGAACTTCCTATACCTCTCTGACACGATGGGAACAGAATGACAAGGGTGACCTGGTGGGAAAATTGACCATTCCGTTAAAGGTGGGAACAGTGGGAGGGAACCTGCGATCCAATAAAGCGGTGCAGGTCCTCCAGCGGGTTATCAGTGTCAAAACCGCTCGGGAACTGGCCGAAGTCATGGGAGCCGTGGGATTGGCGCAGAACTTTTCTGCACTTCGGGCACTATCCACAGAGGGAATTCAGCGGGGCCACATGT
The DNA here is from genome assembly GCA_002789615.1 of Acidobacteria bacterium CG_4_9_14_3_um_filter_49_7. Classification (GTDB taxonomy): domain Bacteria; phylum Acidobacteriota; class Holophagae; order Thermotomaculales; family Thermotomaculaceae; genus UM-FILTER-49-7. The sequence continues at coordinate 1,793 of PFTO01000079.1, forward strand.
CACTTCATGCAAGGAGTGTGGCGGTTTCGGCAGGAGCAACCCCCGACATGTTTGAGACGGTTGTGGAACAACTGGTGGCCAGCGGTGAAATCAAAGAATGGAAAGCAAAGGAAATCATTCGCGAGCTTGAAGAAAAAGAGACAGGCTCCGGACTGACTGATACTGGAGCGGAAATGGCCACGGGATTTGGCAAGGTTATACTGCTTGGGGAACATGCAGTCGTTTACGGCAGCCATGCCATTGCAGCACCGCTTCGCAGGGGGATACGAGCACGGATTTCTGAAACAGGGATCGGGATACGTGTCGTGATTCCCCGTTGGGGTATAGAGGCAAAACTCTTTGATCAGGTGGCAAACGGTCATTCCATGTATCATGCCCTGGAGCAGGTCATTACAGGGCTGGAACTGTCTACTTTCTCATTTGACATCGAAGTGTTCCCCGATCTTCCCCGATCCATGGGACTTGGAGGTTCGGCCGCCCTTGCGGTTGCCGTGATTCGAGCGCTGTCCGACCATTTCCGGCTAGGAATGGACAACGAAACTGTCAATGACTGGGCATTCCGGTCTGAGAAGGTTGTTCATGGGATGCCATCTGGAATTGACAACACGGTTGCCACTTTCGGTCAATTTATCCTGTATCGAAAACCGGACATCCGCACACTTCATGTGGCGAGTCCCATTCCGATAGTCATTGGTCTCACCGGCAAAAGCGGCCACACCCTTCAGATGGTGAAGGCAGTGCGGGAAGCACGGGGGAAAGCACCGCAACTCTACGACAATATCTTCAAACAGATAGATGAGTTAACGCTGACCTCACTGCCGGCGATTGAAGAGGGAGATCTGGAAACCCTGGGACGCTTGATGAATGTCACCCATGGACTTTTGAACAGCATTGGTGTGTCCTGCTGGGAGTTGGAAGAACTGATCCAGATTGCACGAAGCCATGGCTCTCCCGGTGCCAAGCTCACCGGGTCCGGTGGCGGCGGTGCCATGATTGCCCTTGCTCCGGAAAAACCAAAAAAAATGGCTGCCGCGATGAAAGAGGCAGGGTATCAATCATTTGTCACTGAAATCGGATTTTCACCGAAGGGAGAACACCGTGGATAATCATCGGGTTGTATCATTTGAAGATGAATTATTGATCCTGGTTGATGGAAATGACCGTGAACTCGGGGCTATGTCTAAAGAAGACTGTCATCGGGGTGATGGAATTCTCCACCGGGCATTTTCCATCTTTATCTTTAACACAGATGGCGATCTGCTTCTCCAGAAACGAAGTACTGACAAAAAACTCTGGGGAGGATACTGGTCCAACAGTGTGTGCAGCCATCCAAGAAAGGGAGAAAGCTATAGGTCAGCCACAAGCCGGAGACTCAAAGATGAATTGGGCATCTCCACAGAACTTGAGTGTAAGTTTCGCTTCCAGTATCAGGCGAAATTCCGGGACATCGGCTCAGAAAATGAACTCTGTTCCGTGTACACCGGCATTCACAATGGCCCCTTCCATATCAATCCCACCGAAATATCAGAAATTTACTTCATCTCTCCGGACGAACTGGATCACAGAATATCCCAATCTCCGGATGAACTCACTCCCTGGTTTAAGCTGGAATGGGAGAGATTGAGATAGGCAGAGTTGAGACGGATCTCTGCCCGCATTTTCTCATGTCTCCTTGCTCACCAACCTGTAGAGAAGCCTTGTTTTCACTTTTCTGGTAGAATATGCAAAGAAGAGATACAGTGAGGTGCGATATGAAACACTTGTTGCCGTTTGTTGTAATGTTCTTATCGATCCTGGGGTTTGCCAAGCCGATTTCCATTGCCGTCTCGGTATTCCCCATCGCCAACATTGTGGAGCAGATTGCCGGGACAGCGGGGAAGGTGGAGACTGTGATTCCGCCATTTGCCAATCCCCATCATTTTACCCCCCGACCCTCTACGGCGGTAAAACTACAGAAAACAGCCGTTTTTTTTGGTGTAACACCGGAATTTGACGGCTGGATTGGAAAGTATCTGTCGGAAAAAACAAAGGTTGTTTTTCTGAAAACTTCGGATCAGCCCAATGAACACATCTGGCTTTATCCGGAAGGGGGCAGACAGATTGCCCGAAAGGCTGAGAAACTACTCTCCGGGCTCTACCCCGAAAAGTCCGGGGTTTTTCAGTCCAACCTTCAAGCGTTTTTAAAAAGTGTGGATGAGACGGATAAACAGATTGAGAAGGAACTGGCTCCGTTGAAAGGGGCACGGTTCATCCAGTACCATCCCGCGTGGAACAAGTTTGCCGCGAGATATGGATTGAAGATTCTTGCCACGATTTCCAACGGGCATGGGAAGGAACTATCTGCCCGGGAACTGATGGACCTGATCCGGAAGGCCCGGGCTGAACATGTCCAGGTGGTGGTGATGGGACTTCACAAAGAAAGCCGGGCAGTGGAAACACTGATCCGGGAGATTCATGGCCGCGAACTTCGCCTGGATTCCCTTGGCAACCCGGAGGACTCCCAACGGAACACATACCAGAAGCTCTTGATGTTCAACGGAAAGAAACTGGCAGGAGCACTCCATGAATGAGCCGTGGATTCAAGTAAAGGATCTGACCGTTCGCTACGGATCAAAGGTAGCTCTGGAGAGGGTAACACTGGATGTGATGCAGGGAGAGATGGTATCAATCGTAGGCCCCAACGGC
>PFTO01000186.1:0-177 GCA_002789615.1 Acidobacteria bacterium CG_4_9_14_3_um_filter_49_7
TTTCACGGTAATTGATACCGGTGGATTTGTGAGCGCTTCCGATGACATCTTCGAATCGGCCATCCGCTCGCAGGTGAACATTGCAATGTCTGAGGCCACCGTGATCGTCTTCATCGTGGACGTGACCACCGGCCTGACCGACCTCGACGAGGATGTGGCGCGCATGCTCCGGCGCTC
>PFTO01000186.1:288-2168 GCA_002789615.1 Acidobacteria bacterium CG_4_9_14_3_um_filter_49_7
CACGGGAAGCGGCACCGGCGAACTTCTGGACGCTGTGACCGAGCATTTGGCAGAGGAAGAAAATATCGTATCGGATTTGCCGAAATTTTCCATCGTTGGCCAACCCAATGTCGGGAAATCATCTCTCGTGAACGCCTTGCTTGGCGAGGAGCGCACCATCGTGACGGAAATTGCCGGCACCACGCGCGATACCATTCACTCCAAATATTCCAAGTTTGGGAAAGAGTTTATGCTCATCGATACGGCGGGTATTCGCAAGAAAGCCAAGGTCCACGAAGACCTGGAATTCTATTCTGTCATGCGCGCCATCAACGCTATCGAAGAGGCCGACGTTTGCCTTTTGATGATAGATGCGCAAGAGGAAGTTGGGCAGCAGGACCTGAGCATTTTCCGACTGATGATAAAACGCAACAAAGGAGTCGTGGTTTTGGTGAACAAGTGGGACTTGATGGACAAAGAGACGAACACTGCACGTGACTATGAAATGAAAGTAAAAACCCGCCTGGCACCTTTCAGCGATGTACCCATCGTATTTACTTCCGTGCTGGACAAACAGCGCATTTTTAAAGCTGTGGAAATGGCCCTCAAAGTATATGAAAACAGAAGTAGAAAAATCAAAACTTCGGAACTTAACAGTGTTATGCAACCCGAAATCGAGCACAACCCGCCACCTTCGCACCGGAACAGGTTCGTGAACATAAAATTCATGATGCAACTGCCGACGCCCCACCCGGCGTTCGTGTTCTATTGCAACAACCCAAAATACGTCAAGGACAGTTACCGGAACTTCCTCGAAAATAAATTGCGCAAACATTTCGATTTCAGTGGTGTTCCCATCACCATTTTTTTTAGAGAAAAATAGCCAATCAAATCTTCCCTCATGCCCTTTTTCCAAACAGAAATTCCCGGTCTTGTTCTCTTTGAACCTAAGGTATCCGGCGACGACCGCGGTCATTTTTTTGAGAGTTACAGTCAGCGGGAGTTCGAAGCAGCCGGAATATCTGCCAATTTCGTGCAAGACAATCAGGCCTTTTCCGTCCGCGGCGTTTTACGGGGACTTCATTACCAGATAGCGCCTTTCGAGCAGGCAAAATTAGTGCGGGTATTACAGGGCGAAGTGCTCGATGTGGCGGTAGATATCCGCCCCGGGTCTGCCACTTTCGGCCAGTCATATTCCTGCGCTCTAAGCGCGGACAACCGGAAGCAGCTCTTTGTGCCGCGGGGCTTTGCCCACGGCTACGCTGTATTGAGCGAGACGGCCACCTTTTTTTACAAGTGTGATAATTATTACTCGAAAGCACACGAAGGCGGCATCAGGCCCGACTGTCCAATTTTAAACATCGACTGGGAACTCGACCTTTCCAAAGTTATCGTTGCAGCGCGCGACAAAAGTTTCCCCTCTATCGGAAAGCACCGAACCACATAAAGTATCATCAGCGCCATAAAACCCATTTGAAAATAGCTTTGACAGATTCATGGTTTCCCAAACAAGGATAAGATGCAAAACAAAAAGAAAAAAATACTCGTCACTGGAGCAAACGGGCAGGTGGGCATGGAATTAAAAATCCTGGCTGTTCAGTTTCCTGAATTTGATTTTACCTGGGTGGATGTCGCCGAACTCGATATTACCGACAGGGGGGCAGTGGGTGAGTTTTTTGCAGCGAATCCACCGGACTATTGCCTTAATTGTGCGGCGTACACGGCGGTGGACCGTGCCGAAGAAGAACCAAATTTGGCCTGGCGGGTAAACTCCAGCGGGGTGGAGCACCTGGCGGAAGCATGCAAGCTCAGTGCAACGAAACTCATTCAGCTTTCCACCGATTATGTTTACCACACCAATCAAAATACACCTTTCAAAGAGGGAGACCCAACCAGCCCGC
>PFTO01000186.1:2283-2781 GCA_002789615.1 Acidobacteria bacterium CG_4_9_14_3_um_filter_49_7
CATGCTCCGTCTGGGGAAAGAAAAAGAGGAACTGCGCGTGGTTGCCGATCAATACGGTTCTCCCACCTGTGCCGCCGATCTGGCCAAAGCCACCCTTGAAATCATCAGACTCATCCATAAGGAAAAGGCCCTCAAGTGGGGAACCTATCATTTTTCCGGCCACGGCGTTACCACATGGCATCGGTTCGCTGAAACCGTATTCGAGTCGGCCGGGAAATACACTCTTCTGAAGGTGGCAAGATTACACCCGATACCCACCGAGGAATATCCGACGCCGGCGATACGGCCCAAATACAGCGTCTTAGATTGCTCCCTGATCCGGCGCCACTGGGGAATCGTGCCTCGACCGTGGCAGGAGAGCCTTAAAGAAACCATCGATCGAATTTTCAAAAACGACGCTCAGACTTTCGGACATTGAAAGGAATCCGCCTTCACTCTTTCTAATCGACGACCAAGGAAGAATTCGAAATGCGAGGATATGTTCAGGTCTACACGGGA
>PFTO01000186.1:2994-4146 GCA_002789615.1 Acidobacteria bacterium CG_4_9_14_3_um_filter_49_7
GGACTGCAAACCTGTCGGAAAGCGATACAATCAGGGAAATATGACATCTGCATACTGGATGAAGTGAATATTGCCATCCACATGGGTCTTCTGGATGTAGAATCAGTTGTAGAACTTGTAAAAAGCCGTCCAACGGATGTGGAAATGGTCCTCACGGGCCGATACGCACCCCAGGAAATTTTGGACCTGGCGGATCTGATTACAGAAATGAAAGAAATCCGGCACCCTTACCAAAAGGGGATACCGGCCAGGGAGGGGATTGAAAGATGAAACTTTTCGCCATTTCATTGAAGCAGAAAGCGATTCCACTGTACCTGTTCGCAGCCCGCGCGTCTCACCTTTCAAAAGTGGTTCGCCTGAGCCACCGCAGCAGGGATGAGAGGCTGGCGCTCCAGCGGACGCTGGATCGGAAACGACTGAAGGAAATTGCCCTGTATCTCCGGGAACCCCATTCCCTCATTGCAAACAACATTATCCTGAATTTTGATGAGTCCGTAAGCTTTAAGGCGGTAAAAAACCATGGGATTGAAAATGCGGGCTACCTTACAATCCCGGACAACACGCCTTGTGCCACCATCCTTGATGGCCAGCACCGCCTGATGGGATTTCAGTTTTCAGGCAAAGTCGACTTTGAGCTGTCCTGCATCGGTTTTCTCAACCTGGATGAGAACCAGGCAGCCGATGTCTTTACCGTGATTAATTCTACTCAGAAACCGCTGAGCAAAAGCCTGCTTCTGGATATCCGCCACTATATCGGAAAGACAGAAGGGGAAGAGAAAAAGGCAACCGATATTGCGCTCCATCTCAACACGGATTCCCATTGTCTGCTCCACCAACAGGTCCGGGTTGCAAGTGGTGAAAAAGGTATCATCTCACTGGACAGCCTTACCCGGCTCATCGTACCGTTCATTGACTTAGGGGGGGTGCTGGAGCGGAATATGAAGAAACCGGAACCCATTTTTGCCCATTTCATCAACGTGTTCTTCAAACTCTACAAGCTGCCCATCAACACGGCAACGGTTTCCGTTGCATTGTCCCCCGTATTTGAGCGGGTTATTCGCCGGGGCCGCTCACTGGAAAAAGAATCGTTCTCCGAAGAAGAAATCGCGGATATTCTCTCCCCGGTTTCTGATTTTCGATGGGATAAAACAC